>NZ_JBEXKU010000066.1:0-37878 GCF_040609575.1 Streptomyces sp. NPDC004647
CGGGGCGCGAGAGCGGCGCTGCTCGAACGGGATGCGAACAGCCGGGGGCGTCCGCGCGGCGCGCCGTGAGCGCGTTGGCACTCTAGTTGACTGAGTGCTAACTGCGTCATAGTGTCGGCATTGGCACTCTCGACCAGGGAGTGCCAGCACAAAGCGACGGGCAGATCCGGCACCCGCGACGACGGATCTACCAGGTCGCCACCTCAGACAGTTAACCCCGTGAGATCTCCGAAGGGGGAGGTCGGATCGTGACGACCGCCAGCACCAAGGTTGCCATCAAGCCGCTCGAGGACCGCATTGTGGTCCAGCCGCTCGACGCCGAGCAGACCACGGCCTCTGGCCTGGTCATTCCGGACACTGCCAAGGAGAAGCCCCAGGAGGGCGTCGTCCTGGCCGTGGGCCCGGGTCGGTTCGAGGACGGCAACCGTCTTCCGCTCGACGTCTCCGTCGGCGACGTCGTGCTCTACAGCAAGTACGGCGGCACCGAGGTGAAGTACCACGGCGAGGAGTACCTCGTCCTCTCGGCTCGCGACGTTCTCGCGATCGTCGAGAAGTAATTCACCCACGTTTTTGATCTGCGCCCCGGCTCCCGTGTCTGAACAACCGGGCGTCCGGGGCGCAGTTCATTGAGAGGACACACGCAACCATGGCGAAGATCCTGAAGTTCGACGAGGACGCCCGTCGCGCCCTTGAGCGCGGCGTCAACAAGCTTGCCGACACCGTCAAGGTGACGATCGGCCCCCGCGGCCGCAACGTCGTCATCGACAAGAAGTTCGGCGCCCCGACCATCACCAACGACGGTGTCACCATCGCCCGTGAGGTCGAGGTCGACGACCCGTACGAGAACCTGGGCGCCCAGCTCGTGAAGGAGGTGGCGACCAAGACCAACGACATCGCGGGTGACGGCACCACCACCGCCACCGTGCTGGCCCAGGCGCTGGTCCGCGAGGGCCTGCGCAACGTCGCCGCCGGCGCTTCCCCGGCCGCCCTGAAGAAGGGCATCGACGCGGCGGTCAAGGCCGTGTCCGAGGAGCTCCTCGCGACCGCCCGCCCGATCGACGAGAAGTCAGACATCGCCGCTGTGGCCGGGCTGTCCGCCCAGGACAAGCAGGTCGGCGAGCTCATCGCCGAGGCGATGGACAAGGTCGGCAAGGACGGTGTCATCACCGTCGAGGAGTCCAACACCTTCGGCCTGGAGCTCGACTTCACCGAGGGCATGGCCTTCGACAAGGGCTACCTCTCCCCGTACTTCGTCACCGACCAGGAGCGTATGGAGGCCGTCCTCGACGACCCGTACATCCTGATCCACCAGGGCAAGATCGCCTCGATCCAGGACCTGCTCCCGCTGCTGGAGAAGGTCATCCAGACCGGCGGCAGCAAGCCCCTGCTGATCATCGCCGAGGACGTCGAGGGCGAGGCCCTGTCCACCCTCGTGGTCAACAAGATTCGCGGCACCTTCAACGCCGTCGCGGTGAAGGCTCCGGGCTTCGGTGACCGCCGCAAGGCGATGCTCGGCGACATCGCCACCCTCACCGGTGGCACCGTCGTGGCCGAAGAGGTCGGCCTCAAGCTCGACCAGGTCGGTCTGGACGTGCTGGGCTCCGCCCGCCGCGTGACGATCACCAAGGACGACACCACGATCGTCGACGGTGCGGGCAAGACCGACGAGGTGCAGGGCCGGGTCAACCAGATCAAGGCCGAGATCGACGCCACGGACTCCGACTGGGACCGTGAGAAGCTCCAGGAGCGCCTCGCGAAGCTGGCCGGCGGCGTGTGCGTCATCAAGGTCGGCGCCGCGACCGAGGTCGAGCTCAAGGAGAAGAAGCACCGTCTGGAGGACGCCATCTCCGCGACCCGCGCCGCGGTCGAGGAGGGCATCGTCTCCGGTGGTGGCTCCGCGCTCGTCCACGCCGCCAAGGTGCTCGAGGGCAGCCTGGGCAAGGTGGACGACGAGGCCACCGGTGTCGCCGTGGTCCGCCGCGCCGTGGTCGAGCCGCTGCGCTGGATCGCCGAGAACGCGGGCCTCGAGGGCTACGTCATCACCTCCAAGGTGGCCGAGCTCGACAAGGGCCACGGCTTCAACGCCGCGACCGGCGAGTACGGCGACCTGGTGAAGGCCGGCGTCATCGACCCGGTCAAGGTCACCCGCTCCGCGCTCGAGAACGCCGCGTCCATCGCCTCCCTGCTGCTCACCACTGAGACGCTCGTGGTCGAGAAGCCGGCGGAGGAGGAGCCCGAGGCAGCCGGTCACGGTCACGGTCACTCGCACTGACCCGTAGCGCAGCACGACGTGACGCCGCGGTCGCGGCGTCACGAACACTGCGCGACGCAACAGGACCCCGGTCCCGCCGCACTGTGGCGGGGGCCGGGGTCCTGTGCTGTTCGCGTCCGGATTCCGGCTGCCGGCTACCTTCGTCCGGCGCTGCACCCGTCCGGCTACATCCGTACCGCGTCGAGCTGCCGGAGCAGCCGCAGGAGGTCGTAGTTCCACCAGCCCTCGAGGATCTTGCCGTCCCGGATCCGGAAGGCGGTCATGCCGGTCATCGTGCATTCCTTACCGGTGGCGGGGATACCCATGAAGTCCCCGCGGTGCGTTCCGCGCCAGGTCCACCGGGTCAGGACCTCGTCGCCCTCGGCCACCTGGCTGTCCAGTGTGAAGTCGAAGGCGAAGGCCTGCCGCCAGCCGGTGACGTCCTGCCGCAGGACATCGGATCCGACCGTGGTCTCCTCTTCCTTGGAGACGTCATGATCGCGGTAGTCGTCCACGTACAGCTCGTCGATCAGATCGAGGTTGCCCCCGGAGGCGACCTCGTCGAAGAACCGCCGCGCGATCTCCTTGTTGAGCTGCTCGTCCCGCACCACGTCCAGGTCGGTGAAGGCGGGCATTTCGTCGCAGAGCGCGACCATCTCCTGGAAGATCCGGTCCGTCTCCGGCAGGTTCGAGTTCTTCATCGCCTCTTCGTAGGACGGGAACTCCACGATCTCGACGAGGTGACTGCTGTCCGAGCGGTCCCGGGCGACGATCGAGTGGGTGGCGGTGCGCTTGCCCTTCGTCTGCTCGACCCACGTGTCCATGAGCCGGTTCATGTCGTCGATCTTGCTGGTCTTGCAGTCGATGATCTGTACGAACGTCATGGCGCCTCCCAATCGAGTCCATTTAGTCCATTTTAGCGACGTTCGCCCGCTTGTTGGCTTGTCAGTTGGGTCCGTAGCGGCGTCCCGTGCGGGAGGTGAGGCCGCCCAGCGCGTTCCTCGGCGCCAGCCTCAGCAGGCCCACCAGCGTCTTGTAGCGCGGGTCGGGGACCGACAGCGACTTGCCCTGCGACAGGTCCTTCATCGCGGCCGCCACCAGCTTGTCCGCGTCGAGCCACATCCACCCCGGCACGTTGCCGGTCTCCATCCCCGCCCGCTCGTGGAACTCGGTCCGTACGAACCCGGGGCAGAGCGCCATCAGCCGCACACCCGAACCGGCCAGATCCCGCGCGGCGCCCTGGGTGAACTGCACGACCCACGCCTTGCTCGCGCCGTACGTCCCGCGCGGTACGAACGCCGCCACCGACGCGACGTTCACCACCCCGCCCCGGCCGCGGTCCCGCATGCCCGCGGTGGCCGCGCTCGTCAGCCGCAGCACGGCTTCGCAGTGCACCTTGAGCATCGTCAGCTCATCGGCCATAGGCACCTCGAGGTACTGGCCCTTGTTGCCGAATCCCGCGTTGTTGACCAGCAGGTCCACCGGATGCGTGCGCTCGGTGAGCCGCGCCTCGACCGCCGCGATCCCGTCGTCCTGGGACAGGTCGGCGACCAGCACATCGGCCTCGATCCGGTGCCTGTCGTGCAGCTCGGCAGCCTGCTCCCGGAGCCGTTCGGCGTTACGTGCCACCAGCACCAGGTTGTGTCCGTCGGCGGCCAGCCTCCGCGCGAAGGCCGCTCCGATGCCCGCTGTGGCTCCCGTAATCAATGCAGTCGTCATGGGCGAACGGTAGTGCTCCCCGATGCGCCTCCGAGAGGTGCCCCTGGGAAGTGCCCCTGCCGCGCGGCCCCGTTGCCTCCGCGCGCTCCGGTTTCAGGTCGATCATCCGCGTCCGTACCATCGGGGCAGGTCCGCCCCGATTCCGCATCGGCCCCCTACGAGCTGCCCGCCGTGCGCTTCGCCGCCCGCGCCCGTGCCTCGGGGTCCAGTGCGTCACCCGCCGCGAGGATGCGCGGCAGCAATTCCGGTTCGAGCGTCAGCGCCCGGAAGAGGAACGCGGCCGTCACCTCGTGGCCCGGGCGGTGCACGACCTCGATCGTGTCCCCGGCCCGGATCTCGCCCGGCTCGATCACCCGCAGATAAGCGCCCGGCGCCGCGGCCTGCGTGAAGCGCCTGACCCAGCCCCGCTCCGCCAGCCATCCCGCGAAGGTTCGGCACGGGATACGGACCCCGGACACCTCCAGCAGCAGCTCCGGGCCGATCCGCCAGCGCTCACCGATCAGCGCACCGCTCACATCCATCCCGGCGGTTGTGAGGTTCTCGCCGAAGACGCCGTCCGGGAGCGGTCGCTCCAGCTCCGTCTCCCAGCGGTCCAGATCCTCGCGGGCGAACGCGTACACCGCCTGGTCGTCGCCGCCGTGATGGCGCAGATCGCAGACCGCGTCCCCGGCCAGCCCGCTGCCGGCCGTTCCCTTGGGGCCGGGCGCGGTCACCCGCACCGGTCCCTCGGTGGGCCGTTTGTCGATGCCGGTTGCATCGGCGTCGGTGTGCTCCGAAGCCTGCGGGCGGCCCAGGTTCAAGGACAGAACGCGCATGGTCCGCACCCTAAGCTTCGGCTCCCCGCCCGCGCGAAGGATTTTCCTGCCGCCTCAAAGCCGCGCTTATGGTTGAAGCATGATCGAGACCCGCCATCTGAGAGTGCTGCGCGCCGTCGCCGCCACCGGATCCTTTTCGGCCGCCGCACGCGAGCTGGGCTGCACCCAGCCCGCCGTCAGTCAGCAGATGAAGGCACTGGAGCACTCCACGGGCACCCCGCTGCTGGTCCGCGCCGGGCGGGAGATGCGCCTCACCCAGGCCGGTCAGGCCCTGGTCCGGCACGCTGCCGCGATCCTGGCCGGCCTCACCGCCGCTGAGGAAGAGGTCGCGGCCATCGCGGGGCTGCGCGCCGGGCGGGTCCGGCTCGTCTCCTTTCCCAGCGGCAGTTCCACGCTCGTGCCGACCGCGCTCGCCGAGATGCGCGCCGCCCACCCCGGCACCCGGGTCTCGCTGGCCGAGGCCGAGCCGCCGGAGTCGGTGGAGATGCTGCGCGCGGGGGACTGCGAGATCGCGCTGGCCTTCCGGTATCCGGAGGTCCGAGGCGCCGACCCCGCGGCCGCTGCGGAGTGGGAGGGCCTGGTCGTACGGCCGCTGCTCACCGACCGGCTGATCGGGGTCGTTCCGGAAGGGCACGGCTTCGCCGCCGCGGAGCGGGTGGATATCGCCGAACTGGCGGAGGAGTCCTGGATCGCAGGGTGTCCCCGCTGCCGCAGGCATCTGGTCGAGGTGTGCGAGAAAGCGGGCTTCACGCCGCGGATCGACTTCGCGACGGATGACTACCCGGCCGTGATCGGGCTGGTCGGCGCGGGGCTCGGGGTGGCGGTGCTGCCCGAGCTGGCGCTCGAGTCCGTACGGGCCAAGGGCGCCGTGACCGTAGAGGTGGAACCGGTGGTTCAGCGGGAGGTCGTGGCGCTCACCCTGCCGGACCTCGCACATGTACCCGCGGTCGGGGCAACGCTGGAACGCCTGGCGCTTGCTGCCCGCCGCTGAGTGCGGCTGCCGCCGCACCATCCCCCCACCGGGCCGCGCGCCATCCCGGCACGCCGCTCGGGAGCGAGTCACCGACGGAGCTGCAACGCGGAGCCGCCGCCGGAGGTGAATCGTTTCTGCAATCAGGTCGGTTCAGTTGCCGGTGGTGGAGATCAATCGGTGCCGTGCCCGGCCCATCAGCTCCTCCCGTTCGTCCTCGGTCAGTCCGCCCCATACGCCGTAGGGCTCCCGCACTGTCAGGGCGTGCGCAGCGCACTCGGCGCGTACCGGGCAGCGCATGCAGACCTCCTTCGCAGAGGTCTCGCGCGCACTTCGGGCCGCGCCGCGCTCACCTTCCGGGTGGAAGAAGAGCGAGCTGTCGACCCCACGACAGGCGGCCAGGAGCTGCCAGTCCCACAGATCGGCGTTGGGACCTGGAAGGCGGGAGAAATCTGCCATTGCTTATCCCCTCGGAGGCGTTCCGGTACGGATACAGTGCCCACGACCGTACATCCACTGTGTAAGTAGATGTAAATATGACTCATTGCGAATCTAGCGACAGACACCGGCAGATGTGAAGAAAAGCCGCCAAATAGGGCATAGTCCAACCGAAACGCCTGGTCACTCGCTGCGGCCGCCGCGTGTCCGTCCCCTCACGTAGAGTGCTGAACGCGGCCGTTGGAGCCCGTAACTCTTTCGGGTGACCGTCGTTGAGAGTGCGGAGGCGGTTGACGGTACAAGTACTCGGGCAGATGTCCGGGGCGGTCAATCGCTCAGGTGACGATTCGTACCAGCCTGGAGGCTCAAGGTGACGCGCATCAGCTGCGGAGGGCGGTCATGACATCCGTCCTCGTCTGCGACGACTCCCCGCTTGCCCGAGAGGCGCTCCGCCGCGCGGTCGCGACCGTGCCCGGTGTCGAGCGCGTGACGACGGCCGCCAACGGTGAGGAAGTCCTCCGCCGCTGGGGGGCCGACCGTTCGGACCTGATTCTGATGGACGTACGGATGCCCGGCCTCGGTGGTGTCGAGACCGTGCGCCGGCTGCTCTCCGCCGACCCCGGCGCCCGGATCATCATGCTCACCGTGGCCGAGGATCTGGACGGTGTCGCGCTCGCGGTGGCCGCCGGCGCCCGCGGCTATCTGCACAAGGATGCCTCGCGCGCCGAGCTGCGGGCCACCGTGACGCAGGCGCTCGCCGACCCCACCTGGCGGCTCGCCCCGCGCAGGCTGCGGTCCGCCGAGATGGGGGCCGCACCGACCCTCACCGCGCGCGAGATCCAGGTGCTGGAGGGCATGAGCCACGGCAGATCCAATGCGGAGATCGGCCGTGAGTTGTTTCTCTCGGAGGACACGGTCAAGACGCACGCCCGGCGGCTCTTCAAGAAGCTCGGCGCCTCGGACCGGGCGCACGCCGTCGCGCTCGGATTCCGCTGGGGCCTGGTCCGCTGAGTGCGGTGCGACGTGTAGCGCAGTGAGGTCGCGGTGCGGGCCAAATTTCCTGGTGGGTCCGCACCGCGACCTCACTGCGTCGGCGTCCGACGCCGAAACCTCGCGCGATGCCGCATCCTTGAGGTGTGACTCCTCCCCGGTGGAGGCCGGGGCTTCTCACTCGGCCAGAAGAGACCTCATGACGGACAAGCCCTGCCTGATGCCGTGTGGCATGGGCACAAGCTATCGGTGGAGTCGTGAGCGCGGGGCGGGCATGACCCGAAAGGGGAGGCGCGGGACGTGAGTGCGAGAACATCGGAGCGTAACGGTTCGATGCACAACCATGAGGGCGGTGCCGTGGAACGTCCGGCGCCAAGGCACCATGGACCGATGCGCGAAGACGAGAACCTGGGTCCCCCCATGGCCGGAGGTCCTGGGGAGATCGGCGGTCTCGTCCACCGCGCGGTAGAGGGCGACCAGCGGGCCACGCACGATTTGCTGGCCCATGTGCATCCCCTCGCGCTGCGCTACTGCCGGGCCCGGCTGTCGCGATTGCCCGGCGATGCCCGGCACTTCGTCGACGATCTCGCGCAGGAAGTCTGCCTGGCCGTGCTGTGTGCGCTGCCGCGCTACCGCGACACCGGAAAGCCGTTCGAGGCGTTCGTCTTCGCGATCGCCGCGCACAAGGTCGCCGATCTGCAGCGGGCGGCGATGCGCGGGCCGGGGAGTACGGCCGTGCCGTCCGACGAGATGCCGGAGCAGCCGGACGACTCCCTCGGGCCGGAAGAGCGGGCGCTGCTCAGCAGTGACGCCGAATGGGCGAAGAAGCTGCTGGCGAACCTCCCGGAGCACCAGCGGGAGCTGGTGCTGCTGCGGGTCGCGGTGGGCCTGACGGCCGAGGAGACCGGGCAGATGCTCGGGATGTCGCCCGGCGCGGTCCGGGTGGCCCAGCACCGGGCGCTCAGCCGTCTGAGGGCCCTCGCCGAGCAGTAGAGCGGGGCACGGGCGGCGGGCACCGCGGGAGCCTGGCGGTGGACAGCAAGCGGCCGGGCGGTGGAGACATCGCACGGACGGCCGGGGGTACGGGGCAAGCAGACGCGGGAGCGGGGCGGCGGCAGCCGGTCGCGGCCCGGCGGCCAGTGGCCGGATGGCATCGGCCGTGACCAGCGCCCTACGGGAGTGGTCTCGGGAGCACCGCCGAAGGCCGTTAGCATGGGAGTCCGCGCTGGGCAAGAGCACTGGGGAAGGTGTCATGACTGACAACGTCGACGGAACGCCCGAAAAATTCGCGATGCTCGGGCTGACATACGACGACGTGCTGCTGCTGCCGGGCGCGTCCGAAGTGCTGCCGAACGCGGTCGACACCTCGACCCGCGTCTCGCGCAACGTACGGGTCAACATCCCGCTGATGTCCGCGGCCATGGACAAGGTCACCGAGGCCCGGATGGCCATCGCCATGGCCCGCCAGGGCGGCACGGGCGTGCTGCACCGCAACCTCTCCATCGAGGACCAGGCCAATCAGGTCGATCTGGTGAAGCGGTCCGAGTCCGGGATGGTGACGGACCCCATCACCGTCCGGCCGGACGCCACGCTCGGCGAGGCCGACGCCCTGTGCGCGAAGTTCCGCATCAGCGGCGTCCCGGTGACGGACGCGGCGGGCAAGCTGCTGGGCATCGTCACCAACCGTGACATGGCCTTCGAACTGGACCGCAGCCGACAGGTCCGCGAGGTCATGACCCCGATGCCGCTGGTCACCGGCCGGGTCGGGATCTCCGGCGACGACGCGATGCAGCTGCTGCGCCGCCACAAGATCGAGAAGCTTCCGCTGGTCGACGAGGCCGGTGTGCTCAAGGGTCTGATCACGGTCAAGGACTTCGTGAAGGCGGAGAAGTACCCGAACGCCGCGAAGGACGCCGAGGGCCGGCTGGTCGTCGGTGCGGCCGTGGGAGTCGGTGACGAGGCGTACGACCGGGCTCAGGCGCTGGTCGAGGCCGGGGCGGACTTCCTGGTCGTGGACAGTGCGCACGGTCACAGCCGCGGCATCCTCGACATGATCGCCAAGGTCAGGTCCAACATTTCGGTGGACCTGGTGGGCGGCAACGTCGCGACGCGGGACGGCGCGCAGGCGCTGATCGACGCGGGCGTGGACGGTGTGAAGGTCGGTGTCGGGCCGGGTTCCATCTGTACGACCCGGGTGGTCGCGGGTATCGGTGTGCCGCAGGTGACGGCGATCTACGAGGCCGCGCGGGCGTGCCATGCGGCGGGCGTGCCGCTGATCGGCGACGGCGGCCTGCAGTACAGCGGTGATATCGCCAAGGCCATCGCGGCGGGCGCCGACACCGTGATGCTCGGCTCGCTGCTCGCCGGTTGCGAGGAGTCGCCCGGCGAGATGGTCTTCATCAACGGCAAGCAGTTCAAGTCCTACCGGGGCATGGGTTCGCTGGGCGCGATGCAGTCCCGCGGGCAGGCCCGCTCGTACTCCAAGGACCGCTACTTCCAGGACAACGTCCTCTCCGAGGACAAGCTGGTCCCCGAGGGCATCGAGGGCCAGGTGCCGTACCGCGGGCCGCTGGCTTCGGTGGCGCACCAGCTGGTCGGCGGCCTGCGGGCGTCGATGGGATACGTCGGCTCGGCCGACATCCCGGAGCTGAAGGAGAAGGGGCGCTTCGTGCGGATCACGGCGGCGGGGCTGAAGGAGAGCCACCCGCACGACGTGCAGCTGACGACCGAGGCGCCGAACTACTCGCGCCGCTAGCCCACGCGGGACAGGCCGGAGCGGGCGCCGGTGGCCTCGCGGGGGCCGGGCGGGACGGTACCCGTAGCGCTGCGTGGCCGGGGCCTCCGGCTCGGGGGTTCGGGCCCGGGGGGCGGACCATATATTGACGGGCCCGGCGGCCCGCACATGCACGGCAGCGTCCGGAACCCCCGCCCTTGCGACCCGTCCCCTTCCGCCGGTGGTCCTCCGCCGGTCGGTGGTGCGCACGGCTCGGGGATACTGGTACGGCAGACGTTGAGGAAAGGCCACACACGTGACTGAGATCGAGATCGGGCGCGGCAAGCGCGGCCGCAGGGCTTACGCGTTCGACGACATCGCCGTCGTACCGAGTCGTCGTACCCGGGACCCGAAGGAGGTCTCGATCGCCTGGCAGATCGACGCCTACCGCTTCGAGCTGCCGTTCCTCGCCGCACCGATGGACTCGGTGGTGTCGCCGCAGACAGCCATCCGGATCGGCGAGCTGGGCGGACTCGGCGTACTGAACCTCGAGGGCCTGTGGACGCGGTACGACGACCCCGAGCCGCTGCTCGCGGAGATCGCCGAGCTGGACGAGCGCACCGCCACGCGGCGGATGCAGGAGATCTACGCCGCTCCGATCAAGGAGGAGCTGATCGGGCAGCGCATCAAGGAGGTCCGCGACTCCGGCGTGGTCACCGCGGCCGCGCTGTCGCCGCAGCGCACCGCGCAGTTCTCCAAGTCCGTGGTGGACGCGGGCGTGGACATCTTCGTCATCCGCGGGACGACGGTCTCGGCCGAGCACGTGTCCGGTGCCGCCGAGCCGCTGAACCTGAAGCAGTTCATCTACGAGCTGGACGTACCGGTGATCGTGGGCGGGTGCGCGACGTACACCGCCGCCCTGCACCTGATGCGGACGGGCGCGGCCGGTGTGCTGGTCGGCTTCGGCGGCGGGGCCGCGCACACCACGCGGAACGTGCTGGGCATCCAGGTGCCGATGGCGACCGCAGTCGCGGATGTGGCGGCGGCGCGGCGGGACTACATGGACGAGTCCGGCGGGCGGTACGTGCATGTGATCGCCGACGGTGGCGTGGGCTGGAGCGGTGATCTGCCGAAGGCCATCGCCTGCGGTTCCGACGCCGTGATGATGGGCTCGCCGCTGGCGCGGGCGACGGATGCGCCCGGCCGCGGTCACCACTGGGGCATGGAGGCCATCCACGAGGACGTGCCGCGTGGCAAGCGGATGAACCTGGGGGCGGTGGGGACGACCGAGGAGATCCTGCTCGGGCCCTCCCACATCCCGGACGGCTCGATGAACTTCTTCGGCGCGCTGCGCCGGGCGATGGCCACCACGGGCTACTCGGAGCTCAAGGAGTTCCAGCGCGTCGAGGTGACGGTCGCCCCGTCCCAGCACGACAAGCGCTGACGCGGGCGCGCCCGCTCCGGGCGTGTGCGACGTAGGTACGACGGGAAGGGCCCCGGCCGCTGGTGCGGTCGGGGCCCTTCCGTTGCGTCTGCTGCGTCGGCCGTCCGGTGCGTCAGCCGCCGAGCTTCTTGGTGATGCTGAAGCCTGCGGAGCCGCCGAGAGCGGACTGCACTCCATGTTCGGACCGGAGTGCCTTGACTCGAATTCCGCCGAGGGCAGCAGTCGGCGATGACAGTGGCGCAAGGTATTTCCACTGCCGGTGACTTGGTCGGAACGCTGCCGGTACGTCCGGCGCACGGACGGGAGTTCCAGGGGGACGGTCGCTACTCGGCCACGCGCTGGGCGACTAGATAGCCCTCGAGGCCGGCGACGGTGTAGAAGGTGACGTCGTTCCTGCCGAGGATTTCGGTCCACCAGTAGTCCAGGGCCGGCCCCGGGTGGCCGGTGAAGAGGTCGAGGGCGGAGTACCCGGGAGCGGCCTGGGAGGCGGCGGCGAGGAGTTGGGCGAGGGCGACACCGGCCAGCGCCAGCGGTATGCCCCACAGCGCGACCGCCCGGCCCCGGCCGCCGACCTTGCCGAGGACCGCGCCGACGAGCAGCCCGATGGCGAGTGCCCAGAAACCGAGTTCATGGCTCTGGCGGCCCGTGCCGCCCTGGAGGGCACCGAGCAGCAGCCCGGCGGCGGTCGCGGCGGCGGCCCCGGCGGCCACGCCGAGCCCGGTGCGCCTCTCGATGCGCACCATCAGGGCCGTACCGGCCGGTTGCGAGGCCTCGCTCATGGTCATCCCCCCTGACGGGTGATCTGCCTCGGAACGCTAGCAGGGGGATCAGAGCCGGTGGGCGGCGCCCACCGGCGTCGCGCCGCGGGTGTCCAGCAGCAATTGGGCCTTCACCGCGAGCCCTTGGAGGTCGTACGTGCGGTGGTGCTGGAGCAGCAGCGTCAGATCGGCGGCGGCCGCGGCCTCGTAGAGGGAGTCCGCGCGCGGCACCGGCTGGCCCATGACCCGCCACTGGGGGACGTACGGGTCGTGGTAGCTGAGCTGGGCGCCCAGCTCCATCAGCCGGGAGGCGATCTCGCGGGCGGGTGAGCCCTCCTGGTCCGCGACATCGGGTTTGTAGGTGACCCCGAGCAGAAGGATCCGGGCCCCGCGGGCGGACTTCCCGTGCTCGTTGAGGAGGGTCGCGCAGCGCTGGATGACGTAGCGCGGCATGCGCCCGTTGACCTCCTGGGCCAGCTCCACCATGCGGAGCGGATAACCCATGCTTCGGCCTTTGTAGGAAAGGTAGTTGGGGTCGATGGGGACCCCGTGGCCGCCGACGCCGGGCCCGGGGCGGAAGGCCTGGAAGCCGAAGGGCTTCGTTTCCGCGCAGCGCACGACGTCCCAGAGGTCGACCCCGATGTCGTGGCAGAAGACCGCCATCTCATTGGCCAGCGCGATGTTGACCTGCCGGTAGTTGGTCTCCAGCACCTTGACCGCCTCGGCTTCGCGCAGGCCACGCGCGCGTACGACCCGGTCGGTGAACCGTCCGTAGAAGGCCGCGGCGGCCTCGGTGCACGCGGGCGTGAGGCCGCCGATCACCTTGGGGATGTTGGCGTACCCGTAGGCGCGGTTGCCCGGGTCCAGCCGGCTGGGGGAGTAGGCGAGGTGGAAGTCCTGCCCGGCGCGCAGCCCGGAGCCCTCCTCCAGGATCGGACGCAGGAATTCCTCGGTGGTGCCCGGGTAGGCGGTGGACTCCAACAGCACAGTGGCGCGCGGCCGGAGGCGTGCGGCGAGTTCCCGTGCGGCCTCTCCGACCGCCGACAGGTCCAGCGCATGGTCCTCGCCGAGCGGGGTGGGGGCGCAGATCACGGCGGTACGGACGCGGCCCAGCTCGGCCGGGTCGGTCGTGGCCCGGAAGCCGCCGGAGAGCATCCGGCGGATCTCGGCGGCGGTGAGCGAACCGTCCACCGGGGGTCGGCCTGCCCGCAACTCGGCGATGGTGCGGGTGTCGGTGTCGTAGCCGATGGTGGGAATGCCGGCGGCGGTGGCGGCGTGGGCGAGGGGGAGGCCGAGGTGGCCGAGTCCGATGACGGCGAGGTCTGCGGGCATGGCTGCGGGCCGTCCTTCCCGAGACGATCTTTCAAGGCTCTATGTAAGGCTAAGCACACATATGACTGATATTGAGTATTGGCTGATGGTGGAGGTATGGGTGTTGCCACTGCGGGCGCATGGAGGTTGCGGGCCCGCGGCGCGGTGAGAATCCACCAACAGGGGAACGGGTTACCCGGACCACAACGGAGGCAGCGGTGAGGACAGCGACACTGGGACCGGCCGAGCGCGGTGAGGCTCTCGCCCGAATGGCGGAGCGGGAGCTGGACATTCTCGTGGTGGGCGCAGGCGTGGTCGGCGCAGGCACCGCCCTCGATGCGGCGACCCGGGGGCTGGCTACCGGTCTGGTCGAGGCGCGCGACTGGGCGTCCGGCACCTCGAGCCGGTCGAGCAAGCTGATCCACGGTGGTCTGCGCTATCTGGAGATGCTCGACTTCGCGCTCGTCCGCGAGGCCCTGAAGGAGCGCGGCCTGTTGCTGGAGCGCTTGGCTCCGCACCTGGTCAAGCCGGTTCCCTTCCTCTATCCGCTCAAGCACCAGGGCTGGGAGCGCTGGTACGCCGGCTCGGGCGTCGCGCTGTACGACGCCATGTCGGTCTCGTCGGGCCATGGCCGCGGGCTGCCGCTGCACCGGCACCTGACGCGTAAGCACGCGCTGCGGGTGGCGCCGTGCCTGAAGAAGGACGCGCTGGTCGGCGCCCTCCAGTACTACGACGCCCAGATGGACGACGCGCGCTATACGGCGACCCTGGTGCGTACGGCCGCGGCGTACGGCGCGGATGTCGCCAACCGTGCCCGGGTCATCGGCTTCCTGCGCGAGGGCGAACGCGTTGTGGGTGCCCGGGTGCAGGATGTGGAGGCGGGGGGAGAGTACGAGATCCGCGCCAAGCAGGTCGTGAACGCGACGGGGGTGTGGACGGACGACACACAGGCGTTGATCGGGGAGCGGGGCCAGTTCCACGTACGGGCCTCCAAGGGCATCCATCTGGTCGTGCCGAAGGACCGGATCCACTCCACGACCGGGCTGATCCTGCGCACTGAGAAGAGCGTGCTGTTCGTCATCCCGTGGGGCAGGCACTGGATCGTCGGCACGACCGATACGGACTGGGACCTGGACAAGGCGCACCCGGCCGCGTCCACCGCCGACATCGACTATCTGCTGGAGCACGTCAACTCGGTGCTCGCGGTGCCGCTGACGCGGGACGACGTGGAGGGTGTGTACGCGGGGCTGCGCCCGCTGCTGGCCGGGGAGTCGGAAGCGACGAGCAAGCTGTCGCGCGAGCACCTGGTCGCGCACCCGGTACCGGGTCTCGTGGTGGTAGCGGGCGGCAAGTACACGACGTACCGCGTGATGGCCAAGGACGCCGTGGACTTGGCGGTGCACGCCCTGGACCAGCGGGTGGCGGAATGCGTCACGGAGGACGTCGCGCTGGTCGGCGCGGAGGGCTACAAGGCGCTGTGGAACGCGCGGGCGCGGATCGCCGCGCGCACCGGGCTGCATGTCGCGCGGATCGAGCACCTGCTGAACCGGTACGGCTCGCTGGCCGAGGAGGTCCTGGAGCTGGTCGCCCGTGATCCGGGCTTGGGGGAGCCGCTCTCCGCGGCCGACGACTATCTGCGGGCCGAGGTCGTCTACGCCGCCTCCCACGAGGGCGCCCGCCATCTCGACGACGTGCTGACCCGCAGGACCCGGATTGCGATCGAGACCTTCGACCGGGGCACGCGCAGCGCCCGCGAGGCCGCCGAGCTGATGGCGACGGTCCTCGGGTGGGGCACGGACCAGGTGGAGAGGGAGGTGGAGCACTACGAGAAGCGGGTGGAGGCGGAGCGCGAGTCGCAGCGCCAGCCGGATGACCTGACGGCTGACGCGGCCCGTCTGGGCGCTCCGGACATCGTGCCGCTCTGACGCTCCGCTGTGCCGCTGTGGCGCTGTGCCGCTCTCGCGTTCTTGGCGCTGTGCCGCCGGGCCGACGTGGTGCCGCCGGGCCGGCGCTGTGGCGCCATGGCGTCACGGTGGTGCTGTGACGACGGACCGCTGTGACTCACTTGGCGTCGTGGGTGCCGTGGCGCCCCGCCGCCCGACGACGAGCACGGCAAGGCCGCTCCCGATCCCGGAGCCCGCCGCGGACGGCGATGGCAGGGGGGAAGCGCCAGGCGCCGTCAGCGGGGCGGTCGCGTCCCGGCCGGCGGGCAGAACTCCGCTTCGAGGAGACGGGTTTCGGCCCGCTCGTCCCCGACCGCGTCGGTGTTGACGCGGTAGCTGAGCACATGGCTGCCGTCAGCGGTGCCGAGAGTCTGCACGTACGAGCCGTTGATGCTGCCGTTGTGGCCCCACAGCGTCCTCCCGCACGGCAGCCGCACCGGGAACAGTCCCAGCCCGTAGGCTCCCTGCGTCCCCGAGGTGTCCCGCATCCGGCGCAGCTGCTCCGGCGGCAGCAGCCGGCCGCCCAGCAGCGCCCGGAGGAAGCGGCTCAGGTCGCCGAGAGTGGAGACCGCCTCGCCCGCGGCGCCCGCGCTGGACGGGTCGAGAGCGGTGACGTCCATCTTCCGCTTCGGCGCCCCCGGAGGGGCGGACGCGGTGGAGTACGCCCGGCCGTGCGGCCCGGGCAGGGTCGGCCGGGTGCCGGGGAAGGACGTGCCGGTGAGGGCGAGCGGGCGGACGATACGGCGCTGGACCTCCTCGGCGTACCGGCGCCCGGTCACCTCCTCGACGACCAGGCCGAGCAGGATGTAGTCGGTGTTCGAGTAGTGGTAGCCCGAGCCGGCCCGGAAGCGCGGGGCGTGGCGCAGCGCGACCCGTACGAGCCGCTCGGGCGAGTACGCATCGAGACGGTGCTCGGCGAACCCTCTGCCGAAGACCACTCTCTTCAGCTCCGGATCCTCCGTGTAGTTGAACAGCCCGCTGGTATGGCTGAGGAGTTGGCGGACCGTGATCCTGCGGCCGTCGTTGCCGTTGCCGCGGACGAGACCGGGCAGGTGGTCGTCCACCGTGTCGGTGAGGCCGAGGCGGCCTTCTGCGACGAGTTGCAGGACCACCGTCGCGACGAAGATCTTGGTGACGCTTCCGGCCCGGAAACGGTCGCCCGCCCCCATCCGGCGGTCGTTGCGGAGGTCGGCCACACCCGCCGATCCGAACCACGTTCCGCGCCTGTCCCGCGACAGCGCCGCCGCACCCGGTGCTTCACCCGCTGTCACGAGCTGCCGCACAGCCGCCCGTACGCCCGGGCGTGGCGCCTCCGGAGCGCTGCCGTCCGGCGCCGCGCAGCCACCCGCGAGCAGCGCGACCACCAGGGCCGCCGCTCCCGGGAGACACGCCGTGGATTTCGCCATGGGACCCATCATGACCGGCCCCTACGGCTGTGCCACCCCCGGGGCACGGCCGCGCCGCGCGGACCCCGTGCCATGACAACCCCCGCGGATGAGAGAGAATGGGGGCTCTGCCGGGGCGGGCCGCCCGAGTTGGATCAAAGAGCGCCATAAAAGTCGCCATGAGCCACAGCCAACTCGGCGCCATCGTGGATTGATTGCAGCGCTGAGGGGATTCATGTCGGAGGCGGAGCAGAAGCAGAGCACCAACGGACGCCTCCTCGCCGGGCGCTACCGGCTGGGAGGTGTCCTCGGCCGCGGCGGCATGGGCACGGTGTGGCGGGCCGAGGACGAGACTCTCGGACGGACCGTCGCGATCAAGGAGCTGCGCTTCTCGTCGAACGTCGACGAGGACGAGAAGCAGCGCCTGATCACGCGCACGCTGCGCGAGGCCAAGGCGATCGCGCGGGTCCGCAGCAACGGCGCCGTCACCGTCTACGACGTGGTGGACGAGGACGACCGGCCCTGGATCGTCATGGAGCTCATCGAGGGCTCGTCCCTCGCGGACGTCGTACGGGAGACCGGGGGGCTCACCCCGCACCGGGCCGCCGAGGTCGGACTCGCAGTTCTCGACGTGCTGCGCGCCGCCCACCGCGAGGGCATCCTGCACCGCGATGTGAAGCCGTCCAACGTGCTCATCTCGGACGACGGACGCGTCGTACTCACCGACTTCGGTATCGCGCAGGTCGAGGGCGACCCGTCGGTCACCTCCACCGGCATGCTCGTCGGCGCGCCCTCGTACATCTCGCCGGAACGGGCGCGCGGCCACAAGCCCGGCCCGCCGGCGGACCTGTGGTCGCTCGGCGGCCTGCTGTACGCGTGCGTGGAGGGAGTGCCGCCGTACGACAAGGGCTCGGCGCTCGCCACGCTGACCGCGGTGATGACCGAGCCGTTGGACCCGCCGAAGAACGCGGGTCCGCTGGAGGAGGTCATCTACGGCCTGCTGGCCAAGGACCCGGACCAGCGGCTGGACGACAAGGGCGCGCGGGCGCTGCTGACGTATGCGCTCAACGCGCCGGAGGTGCAGACACCGCAGGCGCCGGACCCGACCCGGACGATGGCGCTGCCGCCGGTCCCGGCGGAGACGAAGACGGCAGAACCGAAGCGGAAGCCCAAGGCGAGCCCGAAGCCGAAGTCCGTGGCGAAGCCGAAGCCTGCGGCGAAGCCGAAGCCGACGCCGACGCCGACGCCGACGCCGACGCCTGCGGCGAAGCCGGAGCTAGAGCCGGAGCAGAAGCCGGAGTCGGAGCCGGAGCGGGCGTCGGAGCGAGTGTCGAATCCGGAGCAGCGGATCCCGGAGTCCGGGTCGGCGCCCGAGCCGGCGCGCAGCCCCAAGCCGAAGACCGCGGCCCGGGCGGAGGCCGAGGAACGGATGCGGGGCGCCCTGCGCTCCGTACGCAACGCCGCCGCTGCCGCGGCGGCGAAGGGCAGGGCGGCTGCCGCGTCGACGTCGGCCTCCTCGGCGTCGTCGTCAGCGCCGGCTCCCGCGACCGGTGAGCGGACGCGGCAGACGCCTCCGGCGTCGATCACGGATGTGGTGCCGCGGCGGACGCTGGTGATCGTGGCCGTGATCGTGGTCCTCGCGGTGCTCGGTGGGCTGCTGGCGTGGACGCTCGCCAAGAGTGACGGTGACGCTGTCGGCAAGTCCGGGGACAGGCAGGCGTCTTCGAGCGGAGCGCAGGCCGGGTCGGGTGCGGACAAGGGCAAGGACGCGGGCAAGGGCAAGGCCGAGGACAAGGGCGAGCCGTCCGAAAAGCCGCGGACGGATGCCGGGGACGACGGCAGGAAGCCGGACGCCGAGAAGAAGCAGGACGAGGGCGGGAAGCGGGCGAAGGGTCTGCCCGAGGGCTTCGAGACGGTGCCCGACGCCCGCTTCCACTTCAGCATGGGGCTCCCCAAGGGCTGGAAGCGCACCGGCGTCGCGGGCCAGAACTCGGGCGGCATCTACAGCGAGTCCGGCGGCTTCCCGCGCATCCAGATCGACTTCAGCCCGGATCCGGCCTCGGACGCCGCCGCCGCTTGGCGCAGTCTCGAGCCGGCGGTGCGGGGCAACTCCACGGGTTACCGCTCGCTGGGGATCAGGGAGGTCGGCTACCGCGGCTATCCGACCGTCGCCGACTGGTCCTTCGAGCGCGTCCAGAACGGGCAGCCCGTACGGGTGCTCAACCGTGGCTTCAAGGTGGACGCCGACCACGGTTACTCGATCATGATCACGTGCAAGCGGGGCGCGTGGGACGGCGAGGAGTGCAAGTCCCTCCGGGACACCGCCTTCAAGACCTTCCGGCCCAAGGACTGACCGGTCCCGCACGCCGGTTGCGCAGTCCGCTCGGCGGGGTAGGCCTTGGGCACGTATCGTGAGTCCTCGCGGACCGTGCGCAGCCGCAACCAGCCGCATTCCGACCGGAATTGACGGTTCGGTGCTGCTGTGGGTCTGAATGGTGTGAGGGTGGATCGCGCGCTCCGGGAGGCGGTCGTGGACGACTACGCGGGTCGGGTACTCGCTGATCGCTACCGCCTGCCCCGGCCGCCCTCCGACGCCTACGACCTGGTGGAGACCCGCGCCTTCGACACATACAGCGGCCAGGAGGTCCTGGTCCGCCAGATTCCGCTGCCGGAGGTCGTCGAGGCGGAGGTGGCCGGGGCGGACGGGCGGTACGGCTCCGCTGCCTCCGGCGCCGCGACGCGGAAGCCCGGCGACCCGGCCGTACGGCGGGCGATCGAGGCCGCGGCTGCGGCTGCGGCGGTCCCCGACCATCCGCGGCTCGACCAGGTCTTCGATGTGTTCGTCGAGGGCGGCGGCCTGTGGATCGTGAGTGAGCTGGTGACGGCCAGGCCACTGGCGGCGCTCCTTGCGGAGAGGCCGATGTCCCCGCACCGCGCGGCGGAGGTCGCCGCCGACGTCCTGACCGCCCTGCACGCCCTGCACGCCCATGGCTGGACCCACCGCAACATCACCGCCCGCACGGTCGTCGTCTGCGACGACGGCCGCGCCATGCTCACGGGCCTGGCGGCCGGGGCGGCGGAGGAGGCCCTGTGCGGCTACGACCCGGTGCCCCGGCCCCCCGGGGAGGAGGGCCCGGACCCGGAGGGCCCCGGCGGCGGTCCGGAGGGGCGGGGCCCGGCGGGGCCCGGCGGGTCCGGCCCGAGGAGTACGTACGGGGCGGGGCCCGGGAACAGCTACGGGGCGGGCCCGGAGAGCAGCTGCGGGGCGGGCCCGGGGCGCAGCTACGGGGCGGGTGCCGGCGGCGCGGTCCGTGGCCCGGAAGGCGGTTCCGGAGGGCCGCTCGGTCCCGGCGGTCCCGGCGCGAGTGTTGCCCGGAGCGCGGCAGGCGGCCCGGCGCGGGGTGATTCCGGCCCGTACGGTTCCGGGGCGGATGGCTCCCGGAGCTGGGGCTACGGATCCGATCGTTCCTCGGGGGCGGGCCCGGAGTGGTCGGGTGCTGACCCCGGTGAGATGTACGGACCGGTGACCGGCTCGGACGGCCGTGCCGGGGAGCCGGGGCGCTCCGATGACGGCTCCGATGATGCTCCCGCCGCGATCGAGGCCGGGGGCGACGGAGTGCCGAGCGCCGGCGCCCCGGCCGGGTACGGCTTCCCCGGGGATCCCGGCCGACTCCGTACGGGCCAGGCCCCCGGTTACGGCGTCGCCGGCGACGGCGGCACCCATGCCACGCGTGCGGGAGCGATCGCGGCTTACCGCGCGGGCGCACGCGCCGCCGCACGCGTGAACGGGGTCCCCGAAGTGGGCGGCGTCCCGAGCCTGCCTGCTCCGCGTCCGGGGAACGGTGCCGCTGACGGCTTCGACTCCTCCCTTGCGGACGGGGCATCCTGGGACTCCGACTTCCCTGAGAGCCGGACCCCGCCCGGGCCCCGGGGCGCCCTCGATGGCTTCCAGGGCGCGCTTCCGGCGGTCGAGGAGAGTGGGCCCGGCCCCGACTACGACTCCGGCCCCGACTACGGCTACGACTTCGACCCCGGCTACGACTTCGATCCCGGCCCCGATCCCGACTTCGACCCCGGCTACAGCCCCGACCCCGGCCACGCCGCGCAGTCCGGCTCAAGCGCTGCGGCAGCGAACAGCAGCAGCGGTGCTCCCGGTGCCGGCCCGTACTCACTCCGGAAGGATGACGCCGCCTCCGACCGCTCGCCGGAAGGGCTTCCCGCCGGAGGCACCGGGTCCGCGCGACTTCCCGAGCCGCGTGGCCCGCATGCCGTCGACGAGGCGGGAGCGGGGCCGTTCCGGAGCCTGGGTGGCGAGCGGCGGGGCTGGGGCGATCAGCAGCCGGACTGGGGCGGGGAGTCGTCCGGGCGCGAGAATTCCGGACAGGTTCACGGGGCGCGGCCCACGGCCGGGCTCCCCGGCGGCCGGGAGAGCCGCGACACCGGGGATCTCACCGGACGGCTGCCCGAGCCGCGCGCCGAAGGTGCCGTCGGCGCCGGTGGCGCCGCCGGCGGGAGAGCGGATGACCGTACCTCCGGCGAGCGCTGGGACGACCCCGTTGCCACCGCGCGCCCCGCAGGCGCAGACGTAAGCGCAGACGTAGGCGGAGGCGCAGGCGCGTACCGCGGCCCCGTGACGACGCTGGCCGCCGAGCGCGCCCGGCAGGCGCGGATCGTCGTCGTCGGACCCGTCACGGAGCGGTGGGCCCCCGAGCAGGCCGGGCCCGTCCACGAGAACTGGCAGCTCGCGCCGCCGATCGGCCCGGCCACCGACCTCTGGGCCCTCGGCGCCCTCCTCTTCCGCGCCGTCCAGGGTCACGCGCCCTTCCCCGAGGACAGCGCCGCCGAGCTCGTACAGATCGTCTGCGCCGAGCCGCCCGCCTACGCCGAGGAGTGCGGCCCGCTGCGCCCCGTGGTGGAGTCGCTGCTGCGCCAGGACCCCACCGAGCGCCCCGACTTCGAGGAACTGCGCGGCTGGCTGCGCTCACTCATCCGGTCCGCCCCCGAGCCGGACCTCGGCAGCCGTACCGTGACCGTCCCCTCCATCGACAGCGGGCGTCCCGCCGACCCCAGCCGCCTGCCGGTGATACGCCGACGCGGCGAGCTGGTCCGCAGACGCCGCGCCGCCGTCCCGGCCGTCCCGCACGGGCGCCACAAGAAGGGCCGCGAGAAGCAGCGGCGCGGCCCGCGCAGCCTCGGCCGGCTGCTCCTGGGCCTGGTCCTGCTGCTGCTGATCGCGGCCGTGGCGTACGCCGTGCTGTTCATGCCGCGCGCGGCGGACGACGAGGGCAGGGACCGTACGGGCGCGGCCGGTTCGGCGAGTTCCGCCCCCGCGTCGGAAAGCGGCGAGGAGGCAGGCGGCTCCGCGGACACCGACCCCCGGGAGCCCCCGGCCCAGGAACCGCAGTCCACCGAGCCCGCCGAACTCCCCAAGGGCTTCGCCGTCCGCAAGGACCCCAAGGGCTTCCAACTGGCCGTCCACGAGGACTGGGAGCGGCGAGGGGAGAACGCCCGCGGCCAGATCCGCTACCTCGGCGGTGACTACGAACTGATCGTTGTCCCCGGCCGCGACACCGTGGACAGCTTCGGCAGCGATCCGATGGTGTACCAGCAGGAGAAGGAGGAGGAGCTGGAGCCCTTCCGCGACTCCCAGTGGTCCTCCGCCTCCGGCCTGCGCCGTATCGACGTCGGGCTCACCGCGATGGCCGAGGGCACCTTCAACTGGAAGGACAGCAGCGGCCGCGAGGTCTACGCCCGCAACCTCGCGATGATCGTCGACGGCCGCTATCACCTCGTCCTCGTCATCGGCCCGGCGGACAAGAGGGACGCGGTGACGGAGTTCTACGAGCAGGCGGCCGATACGTACCGGACGGCGGGCTGAGCCGTCGTCCACCCGCCGCAGCGGCAGGTCACGGGCCTACCGAGATGCCGGGCGCACAGGGCTGTGGAACGGTGGAGGAGAGACCGCCGATCGGGTGAACCCGGCCGACGGGGAGGTATTCCTGACAGAGGAGCCACCCATGACCAGTCACGTCAGTGGTGGGGCCAGGGCAGGCAGGACTGCCCGAAGTTCCACAGCCACCGGGCATGTGAGCGGATGGATCGTCTTCGCCGGAGTCATGATGATCTTCGGTGGTCTGATGGCCCTCTTCGCGGGCATCGCCGCCATCGCGGAGGACGATGTCTTCGTCGCCACCCGGAACTATGCGTTCGAGTACAGCCTCACCGGCTGGGGCTGGATCCACATGATCCTTGGCGCCGTCATCGTCGTCGCCGGTTTCTCGCTCTTCACCGGAGCGCTGTGGGCGCGCGGCGTCGCCGTCGTACTCGCGGGCCTCGGCGCCGTCTCGAACTTCCTGTGGATTCCCTACGCGCCGTTCTGGGCGCTGGCCCTTCTCGCCATTGACATTTTCGTCATCTGGGCGGTGTGCGCGGGGCCACGGCATTCCTCCGACACCCCGGCCCGATGAGGTCCGCCTGATCCGGTGGGCCTGCATCCGGTCGCGGCAGAACAGGGGGCCGGAACATGGAGCACGCGTCCCCTCGGGAACGGGCCGAACGCGGCAGGACCGCACGCGCGGAGGTGCCGCGTTCGGCCCATGCCGAGTTCCGTCCGTCCCCGGGGCGGTCGGATCCGGTGGACATCATCGAGGCACAGTCGGCCACGCGCGTACCGGAGCTCGTACCGATCCGGTACGGCCGGATGCTGGAGTCCCCGTTCCGCTTCTACCGGGGCGCTGCGGCGATCATGGCAGCCGATCTGGCCGGCACCCCGGACTCGGGCATCACCGTCCAGCTGTGCGGAGACGCGCATCTGCTGAACTTCCGGCTGCTCGGCTCTCCCGAGCGGCATCTGATGTTCGACATCAACGACTTCGACGAGACGCTGCCCGGACCGTGGGAGTGGGACGTCAAACGGCTGGCGGCGAGTCTGGTGATCGCGGGCCGGGCGAACGGCTTCACCGACCAGGAGCGCGCGACGATCGTCCGGGCCACGGTCCGCTCGTACCGCGAGCGGATGCGGACGCTCGCCGCCATGGGCAATCTCGACGTCTGGTACGCGCGGGTGGACGCGGACGAGATCCAGGCTGTCGCGGCCGAGCAACTGGACAAGACCCGCCGCCGACGTCTGACCAGAGCCCTGGAGAAGGCGCGCTCGCGCGACAACCTCCAGGCCTTCGAAAAGCTCACCGAGGTTGTCGACGGCGAACGCCGGATCACCCCCGACCCCCCGCTCGTCACACCGCTAGGCGATCTCCTCCCGGAAGTGGAGCACGACCTGCTGGTGCGGGCGATCACCGACCTCGTCGCGGGGTACGGCCGCAGCCTCCAGCCGGACCGCCGCGCTCTGCTGACGCAGTACCGGCTGGTGGACATGGCCCGGAAGGTGGTCGGGGTCGGCAGTGTGGGCACCCGCTGCTGGGTCATCCTCCTGCTGGGCAGGGACGACGAGGACCCGCTCCTGCTCCAGGCCAAGGAGGCCGACGACTCGGTGCTCGCCCCGCACGTCGGCGGCAGCGTGTACGCGAACCAGGGCGAGCGCGTCGTGGCCGGGCAGCGCGTGATGCAGGCCGCCAGCGACATTTTCCTCGGCTGGCAGCGGACCCGGGGCATCGACGGCCGACAGCGCGACTTCTACGTCCGGCAGCTCCGTGACTGGAAGGGCATCGCCGAGCCGGAGGCGATGATCCCCGACACGATGCGCAGATTCGGCGGGCTCTGCGGTGCCACGCTGGCCCGCGCCCACGCCCGGTCCGGCGACCGGATCGCCATCGCCGGCTACCTGGGCGGCGGCGATGCCTTCGACCGTGCTCTGGTGACGTTCGCGGAGAGCTACGCCGACCGGAACGAGCGTGATCACGCCGCGCTTTCCGAAGCGGTCCGCGAGGGCCGGGTCACCGCCCAGTCCGCGTAGGCGTGCGCGCGTCCGAGCCCCCGTCGGCACGCCGGTCGTACTCCTGGGGCCCGGCAGCCGGCGGTCGTAGATCCGCTTGACCCGTATGGCCCTGTGCCGACAGGGATACCGGTGCGGCAGGATGGGCCCATGGGGACCATCGGGGGCGACGGCGGGCGGCTGGTCGCCGGACGGTATCGGCTGGGTGCGCGGCTCGGGCGCGGCGGGATGGGCATCGTGTGGCGGGCCACCGACCAGCTGCTGGGCCGTCAAGTCGCGGTCAAGGAACTGCATGTGGACTTCGGGCTGCCGGAGTCGGAGGCCCGGGTGCAGCGGGAGCGGACGCTGCGCGAGGCGCGTACGGTCGCTCAGTTCCAGCATCCCAACGTCGTGGTCGTGCACGATGTGGTCGAGCAGGACGAACGGCCCTGGATCGTCATGGAGTTGGTCGACGGCCGCTCCCTCAGCGATCAGCTCGCCGCCGACGGCCCGGTCCCGCCGCGCGAGGCGGCCCGTATCGGCCTCGCCCTCCTCGGAGCCCTGCGGGTCGCGCACACGCACGGTGTGCTGCACCGGGACATCAAGCCCGCGAATGTCCTCATGGAGGCGGGCACCGGCCGCGTCGTGCTCACCGACTTCGGGATCGCCAAGGTCAGCGGTGGGACGACGATCACCGAGACGGGGTCTTTCGTCGGCTCGCCCGAGTACACCGCGCCGGAGCGGATGTCCGGCAGACGGACCGGTCCGGAGTCCGATCTCTGGTCGCTGGGGGTGCTGCTGTGCGCGGTGCTCAGCGGCAAGTCCCCTTTCCACCGGGACTCCTTGGGCGGCGTGCTGCACGCCGTCGTGTCCGACGAGATCCACCCGCCGGAGGCCGCGGGCCCGCTGCTGCCGGTCGTCCGGGGGCTGCTGGAGCGGGACCCCGACCTACGGCTGGACGCGGCCGCGGCCGAGGCGCTGCTCGCGGAGTACCTGCGGACGGGGCGCATGGCCGGGGCGGCCTCCGGCTATACGCCCACCCAGCGGGTCGTACAGGGCACCCCGCCCGCCGGACTCACGTCCGCGGGCACCGGCGGGCGCCCCGGGTCGCGTACGGCCCGCGGCCGTACGCTGCTGGCGGTCGCGCTGCTCGTCGCGGCGGCCGGCGGGGCGGGGGTGGCCGCCGTGGCCATCCTGGTGGAGGGCGAGGGCGGGAGCATCGCCAACGGGCCGAGCGGCAAGGGCGGTCAGACCGCGGGGCCCTCCGAGTCCGGGTCCACCCGCCCCCCGTCGCCGACGGCCACCTCCGGCGAGACGGGGACCCGTGGTCCGCGCTCCCCGAAGGGCTACCGCACCGTGTCCGACCCCGCGGGCTTCCGGCTCGCCGTCCCCGCGGGCTTCACCCGCTCCTTCGAGCCGCCGAGGGTCTACTACTACTCGCCCGGCAAGGTCTTCCGGCTCGGCATCCACATCCAGGACACCGAGCGCGGCGGCCCGTTGGCCGCGATGCGCAAGGCCGACGCGGAGGGACCGGACGACTACGAGGGCTACCGCGACGGCAGGGTCACCGCGACCACCCACAACGGCAAGGGCGCCGCGCTGTGGGAGTTCACCTGGAACGGCGCCACCGAGGACGGAGGCCCCCGGCACACCTTCGACATCAGCTGGGACGAGGGCGGAAAGATGTACGACGTCTGGGTCTCGGCGCCGGTCGGGGAACGCGCTGCCGCCCGCCGGCACTTCGACACGGCCCTGCGGACCTTCGTCAGGACCCGGCCGTCCTCCTGAGCGGTGTGATCTTCCCGGGCGGTAATCCGCCCGGGAAACCGTGAAACGTCCCTGACCAGGGCACCCGTGCCAGCAATCACTGGCGCGGTTGTGGACCTGATGTGAAAAGCGGTTACTGCCGGGTACCCAAAGCGCCCGCCCAGGCATACCCTCACCGGCATGACGGACTCGACGGGCAGCACGCAGGACACCGCACCCACCTCCACTTCAGGCAACCCCATCTTCACCGCACCGGAGGGCGCCCGAACCGCAGCCGACGTCGTCACCCCCGAGCTGGTCGTCCAGCTCACCCGGGACGTCGTCGGCACCGGCTCCACCGCCAACCACACCCCCTTCACCGGGGAGAAGCTGGCCGACCTGCCCGAGTCCACCCCGGAGGACGTGGTCACCGCCTTCGCCCGTGCCCGCGAGGCGCAGCGGGCGTGGGCCGCCACGCCCGTACGGCAGCGCGCCGCCGTCCTGCTCCGCTTCCACGACCTGGTGCTGGAGCGCCAGGCCGAGGTGCTCGACCTCATCCAGCTGGAGACCGGCAAGGCCCGCCTCCACGCGCACGAGGAGGTGCAGGCGGTCGCCGTCGCCGCCCGACACTACGGGCGCAAGGGGCCGGCGTATCTGCGGCCCAAGGGCCACACCGGTGTCGTCCCGACGCTGACCAAGGTCACCGAACTGCGCCAGCCGCGCGGCGTCGTCGGCCAGATCGCGCCCTGGAACTACCCCCTCGAGCTGTCCGTCGGTGACGCGCTCCCCGCGTTCGTCGCGGGCAACGCCGTCGTCATGAAGCCTGACACCGAGACCGCGCTGACCGCCCTGTGGGCGCGGGACCTGCTGATCGAGGCCGGGCTTCCGGCGGGTGTCTGGCAGGTCGTACTCGGCGAGGGCCCGGTGATCGGCCCGGCCGTCGTCGAGCACGCCGACTACGTCTCCTTCACCGGCTCCACCCGTACCGGCCGCCAGGTCGCCCAGAGCGCGGCGGCCCGGCTCGTCGGCTGCTCGCTCGAACTCGGCGGCAAGAACGCCATGCTCGTGCTGCACGACGCCGACCTCGACAAGGCGGCCTCCGGCGCGGTCCGCGGCTGCTTCTCCTCGGCCGGGCAGCTGTGCATATCCATCGAGCGGCTGTACGTCCACGAGTCGGTGGCCGACGCCTTCGTCGAGCGGTTCGCCGCCCGTACCAAGGCCATGCGGCTCGGCGCCGCCCTCGCGTACGGCGCCGACATGGGCTCGCTCGTCTCCGAGCGCCAGTTGGAGACCGTCACCCGGCATGTCGAGGAGGCCGTCTCCAAGGGCGCCCTGCTGGTCGCGGGCGGCAGGCACCGGCCCGACGCCGGCCCGCTGTTCTACGAGCCGACGATCCTCGACGGCGTGGAGTCCCCGATGGCGGTGTGCGCCGAGGAGACTTTCGGCCCGGTCGTGTCGATCTACCGCTTCAGCGACGAGGACGACGCGGTCGCGCTGGCCAACGCGACGCCGTACGGGCTGAATGCGAGCGTCTGGACCAAGGACGGCCGTCGCGGCCGGGCGGTCGCCGCGCGGCTGCGCGCCGGCACGGTCAACGTCAACGAGTCCTACGCCGCCGGGTACGGCAGTGTGCAGTCCCCGATGGGCGGCATGGGCGACTCCGGACTCGGCCGCCGCCACGGCTCCGAGGGCATCCTCAAGTACACCGAAGCGCAGACGGTCGCCCACCAGCGGCTGCTCCCGCTGGCCCCCTCCTTCGGCATGGACGACGCCCGGTACGCGGCGTTCATGACCCGGAGCCTGCGTGTGATGAAGGCCTTCCGGCTTCGCTGAAAGGCCTGCGCCGACCTGCATGTTTCTACGGAGGTTCCCGTGTCACAGGAGAACTCTGCCCCTGACTACGACGTCGTCGTCGTGGGCTCCGGCTTCGGCGGGTCCGTATCCGCTCTGCGGCTGACCGAGAAGGGCTATTCCGTCGGCGTCCTCGAGGCCGGCCGCCGCTTCACCCCGGAGACGCTGCCCAAGAACTCCTGGGACGTCCGCAACTTCCTGTGGGCCCCGGCGCTCGGCCTCTACGGCATCCAGCGCATCCATCTGCTGAACAACGTCATGATCCTGGCGGGTGCCGGAGTCGGCGGCGGGTCCCTCAACTACGCCAACACCCTCTATGTGCCGCCCAAGCCGTTCTTCGAGGACCGGCAGTGGGGGCACATCACCGACTGGGAGGAGGAGTTGCGGCCGTGCTACGACCAGGCGCGGCGCATGCTGGGCGTACGGCTCAACCCCACCCTGACGCCCTCCGATGTGCATCTGAGGACGACCGCCGAGCGGATGGGCGTCGGCGACTCCTTCCACATGGCGCCGGTGGGGGTCTTCTTCGGGGACGGCCAGGACGCCGACGGCACCGCGAAGGCGGAGCCGGGGGCCGAGGTGCCCGACCCGTACTTCGGCGGAGCGGGGCCTGCCCGCAGGGCCTGCACCGAGTGCGGTGAGTGCATGACCGGCTGCCGCCACGGCGCGAAGAACACCCTCAACGAGAACTATCTCCACCTCGCGGAGAAGGCCGGTGCGGTCGTCCATCCGATGACGACCGTGACCGGCATCTGCGAGGACGGCGACGGCGGTTATCTCGTGTCCACCGTGCCCACCGGCAAGAAGCGCGGTGCGAGGGTGACGAAGCTGCGCGCGCGCCGGGTCGTGGTCGCCGCGGGCACGTACGGCACGCAGACCCTGCTGCACACCATGCGGGACACGGGCATGCTGCCCTACATATCGGACAAGCTCGGCTTCCTGACCCGTACCAACTCCGAGGCCCTGGTCGGCGCGCAGACCGACAACCGCCGCTACGGCAGGAAGTACGCCGGGGAGAAGGCCGACTTCACACGGGGCGTCGCGATCACGTCCTCGATCCACCCCGACGCGAACACCCATATAGAGCCCGTGCGTTACGGCAAGGGCTCGAACTCGATGGGCGCGCTGACCGTCCTCCAGGTCCCGCATGGCGGCCGGGCTCCGCGCGTGCTGGCGTTCGCGGCCAAGTGCGTACGGCACCCGCTGCTCACCCTGCGCTCGCTGTCCAACCGCCGCTGGTCGGAGCGGACCATCATCGGTCTGGTCATGCAGTCGCTGGACAACTCGCTCACCACGTACCGGAAGCAGAAGGGCCTGGGCAAGGGCCTGCTCACCGCGGAGCAGGGGCACGGGGCGCCGAATCCGCTGCACATCCCCGAGGGCGCGGAGGCGGCGCGGCTGCTCGCCGAGGAGATCAACGGCTTCGCCGGCAGCAATGTGGGCGAGCTGATGGGCACCCCGCTGACCGCGCACTTCCTGGGCGGCTGCCCGATCGGCGAGGACGCGGAGCACGGTGTCATCGACCCGTACCACCGGCTGTACGGTCACCCGGGCATCCATGTGGTGGACGGCGCGGCGGTCTCCGCGAATCTGGGCGTGAACCCGTCGCTGACCATCACCGCGCAGGCCGAGCGCGCGATATCGCTGTGGCCGAACAAGGGCGAGGAGGACCCGCGCCCGGCGCAGGGCGAGGGGTACGTACGGCTGGCGGCGGTCGAGCCGCGGGGGCCGGTCGTGCCGGAGGAGTCTTTCGCGGCGCTGCGGCTTCCGGTTCTGCCGGTCCCGGCGGTGCCGCCGAAGAAGCCGGCCGAGCCCGCTCCTCCGGTTCGGCCCGCCGAGGCCGCCGAGGCGGTTGGGCCCACCGAGGCCTGAACACACGGATGAAGAGAAGGAACGAACAAGGGGCCGCACCCCCCTCCGGTGCGGCCCCTCGGTCATTCGGCTACGACTACCGCTTACGCGGCGGCAGTTGAGCCATCGGTCCTGCGGCGGCGCACGACGAAGACGGCCCCGGCGCCCACGACCATGGCGACACCGCCGATGGTGGCGATGACCGGCAGGGCGGAGGAGGAACCCGTCTCGGCGAGGTGGCCCTTCGGGTCGATCTTGGTGTCACCGGCGGGCTTGGCCGGGAGCGGCTTCTTGCCACCCTCCTGCGGCTTGGCGCCGGGCACCTCGCCCGGGTTGGAGCCGGCCTTGAGGATGTCGAACTCGTAGTAGCTCTGGCCGCCGGAGTAGACGCACTCGCCCTTGTCATTGGCGTAGACGCCGATGCTGATCGCGAAGCCCAGGCCCGCCGGGGCGGACGCGTCCACGCTCAGGCGCAGGCCGAGCGAGAAGGACTCGTGCGGCCGGACGTCGGTGTAGCCGACGTAGCCCGCGCCCTCGTCGTTCTCGTTCAGGGAGATGTCCTGCCACGAGCCGGACTCGGGGTCCTGGTACTGCAGCTTCAGGTGACCGCTGGTGACCTCCCAGCTGTCCTCGTCGATCTGAGCGGCGAAGACGCCGAGGTCGACGCGCTTGTAGACGGCGTCCGACTTGTTGGACACGTCCAGCTTGAAGTTGTGGAACCCGCTGCCCGCGACGATCTTCGAGGGCAGGCCGGAGAAGCCGGTGACGAGGTTGTCGTCGACCTGCGGCTCCTCGTCGCTGTCGCTGCACTCGACCGGGCCCTCGGAGGGGTCGGTCGACGGCTCGGCGGAGGCCGAGGCGGACGCGGACGTGGATGTGCTGTCCTCCGGCGCGGGGTCGGAGGGGGCGGTGTCCTCCGGCGCGGGGTCGGAGGGGGTGCTGTCCTCCGGCGCGGGGTCGGAGGGGGCGGTGTCCTCCGGCGCCGGGTCGGAAGGGGCGGTGTCCTCCGGCGCGGGGTCGGAGGTGGCGGTGACGGTCGGCGCCGGGTCGGCGTCGGTCGCGTACGCAGCCGGGGCCGCGAGCAGCGCGGCAGGGGCTATGACGGCCGTCGCGGCAGCGGTCGCCAGGGCGCGGCGGAGCTTCATGAGACCTCTTCAGGGTCCGGAGTGCTGCGGGGTGCAGCACAAACATGGGAGGCCGTCGCGGTGGGGCGCGGTATGGCCGGGCGTTGCACATAAGAGACGGGTAAGGGATGTGCAAGGTTGTACGAACAACGCCATGGCTTCTCAGTGACGCGCGTCACAGGAGGGGTGGGTGGGCCACGAGGGGCAGGTGAACGGTGAGCCCTGAGCCCGTAGGGATGCGCGGGGCAGTGGGTACGGCAAAGGCGCGGGGCGGAGCGCGGCACAAGGGCCCCGCGGTGCCGCCGCCCTGACGAGCGGTCGGCCGCGAGGCCCTCGGCTGTTGTCCGGAAGGTGTGCCTTCCTCGTGTGCCTGCCGGATGCGGCCGGTCCCGGGCGTCCCCGGAACCGGCCGTCCTCGGCCGTGACCGGTTTGCTGTCCCCTGCCGACCGGTCACGCACTGGAGCGTGGTCCCACGACGCACACCGCTTGAAACGAGCCTTGAGCCAGGCCGCGAGTCGAGCCGTCGGCACGCCACACACTCCAGCGAGTCCGCCCTGTCGCTGTTGGGCGCCCGGATGAACGGGGGCGGAGCCACGTGTGATTCTTGCGGCCGCCCCTGGCTGGCACGGACATCGGGACCAACGAAGCGTCTTGGCCGCGGTCACGCACCGTACGGGTGATGTCCGGAGCTGCGGGTGCCGACGGTGGGAGGCGTCGTTACGGGGCCGGAGCACGCGTCGCGGACGGTCCCCGACCTGCGCCCCGACCGCTCATGCCTCACGCCCGGCCGCGGCACAGCTCCAGCAGAGTCATCGCGAGCGCGGTGCCGGGCTTGCCCAGCTGCTCCCTGTAGTGGCTGAGGATCTCCATCTCGCGGGACAGATTCACCCGCCGCCCGCCGGAGCCGATCCGGGCCTGCTGGATGACGGCCGAGACGGCCATCCGTTCCTGTACGAGACCGATGATCCGCCCATCCAGATCGTCGATCCGGCCGCGGGCGTCGCTGACCTCGGCGGCGGCCTCGGGGGTGTGTGCTCCGGTGCCGGTCGTGGTGCCGGTGGTGGTGGGTGTGCTCATGTCCGTATCTCCTCGGGTGCGCCGCCCCGAGCCTCCGGACCCGGAAAACGCAGAACGCCCCGGGCCTTTTCGGCCCGGGGCGCCTGGGAAGTCGCTTGTCAGTGGCTCAAGCAGCACGACCATGGCAGCCGGACGGGCCGGGTGCCATAGGTAAAGACGAAGGTCATGTGCTGAGACATGCCGCCAGTATGGGCCGGCCCGAGGGAGGGGGCCACCGCGGGCCCGGATGGTGAGACGGGAAGCGGGCGAAGAGGGCCCGGCACCCCCGTTAGAATCGAAGCACCACACTCCGTACCACCGCCGGAAGGCCGCCGAAGTGCCATCAGCGACCCCAGCCGCCCACCCCGACGCAGACCGCTCCCCGGAGCCGGTCCTCGTCGTCGACTTCGGCGCGCAGTACGCTCAACTGATCGCCCGCCGCGTACGCGAGGCCCGGGTCTACAGCGAGATCGTGCCGCACACCATGCCGGTGTCCGAGATCCTCGCCAAGAACCCGAAGGCGATCATCCTCTCCGGCGGCCCGTCGTCCGTCTACGCCGAGGGTGCCCCGCACCTGGGCCCGGAGATCTTCCAGGCGGGTGTCCCGGTCTTCGGTATCTGCTACGGCTTCCAGGCCATGGCTCTGGCGCTCGGCGGCACGGTCGACAACACCGGCGGGCGTGAGTACGGCCGTACGCCGCTGTCCGTCGCCCGCACCGGGTCCACGCTCTTCGAAGGCACCCCGAACCAGCAGCCGGTGTGGATGTCGCACGGCGACGCCTGCTCCGCCGCCCCCGAGGGCTTCACCGTCACCGCGACGACCGACGGCGCCCCCGTCGCCGCCATCGAGAACGACGAGCTGAAGCTCTACGGTGTCCAGCACCACCCCGAGGTACTGCACTCCACGCACGGCCAGCAGCTGCTGGAGCACTTCCTCTACCGCGGCGCCGGACTCGAGCCGACCTGGACCGCCAGCAATGTCATCGAGGAATCGGTCGCCGCGATCCGCGAGACCGTCGGGAAGAAGCGCGCGATCTGCGGGCTGTCCGGCGGCGTGGACTCCTCGGTCGCCGCGGCCCTCGTGCAGAAGGCCATCGGCAACCAGCTGACCTGTGTGTACGTCGACCACGGACTGCAGCGCAAGGGCGAGTCCGAGCAGGTCGAGAAGGACTTCGTGGCCGCGACCGGCGTACAGCTGAAGGTCGTGGACGCGGAGCAGCGCTTCCTCGACGCGCTGGCCGGAGTCTCCGACCCCGAGGAGAAGCGCAAGATCATCGGCCGGGAGTTCATCCGGGTCTTCGAGCAGGCGGCTTCGGAGGTCGTCGCGGAGGCGGACTCGCACGGCGAGGCCGTGGAGTTCCTGGTCCAGGGCACCCTCTACCCCGACGTGGTCGAGTCCGGCGGCGGCACCGGCACCGCCAACATCAAGTCGCACCACAACGTCGGCGGGCTTCCCGAGGACCTTCAGTTCGGGCTCGTCGAGCCGCTGCGCCGGCTCTTCAAGGACGAGGTCCGGATGGTCGGCCAGGAGCTCGGCCTGCCGGAGGAGATCGTCCAGCGGCAGCCCTTCCCCGGTCCCGGCCTGGGCATCCGGATCGTCGGCGGTGTCACCAAGGAGCGCCTGGACCTGCTGCGCGAGGCCGACGCCATCGCGCGCGAGGAACTGACGGCCGCCGGTCTCGACCGCGAGATCTGGCAGTGCCCCGTGGTGCTGCTGGCGGACGTACGGTCCGTCGGCGTCCAGGGCGACGGCCGCACCTACGGCCACCCGATCGTGCTGCGCCCGGTCTCCTCCGAGGACGCGATGACGGCCGACTGGTCGCGGCTGCCGTACGACGTGCTGGCGAAGATCTCGACGCGGATCACCAACGAGGTCGACGAGGTCAACCGGGTGGTGCTGGACGTGACCAGCAAGCCGCCGGGCACCATCGAGTGGGAGTGAACCCCGAATAACCCTTTCTTCAGGTCAACGCCAATGCCGTCGCTCATTCGTTTGAGTGGCGGCATTGTCGTTTCCGCTGGGTACGCTGGCCCCACGGCCGAGAATCCCGTCCATGGGAGGAACCATGACCGCCGAACCGCTGCCCAAGTCCGCACCGCCGGACCCTCCGCACTGGCCGGTCCCGCCGCAGGACGGCTACACCGTGGACGACCTGTTCAATCTGCCCGGCCTCCCGCCGCACACTGAGTTGATCGACGGGAGCCTGGTCTTCGTGAGCCCACAGCGGGAGTTTCATTCGCTGGTGATGTACCTGCTGGAGCGCGGACTGCGCAGCACGGTGCCCGAGAGGCTCCGCGTGCGGCGGGAGATGGCGCTCATCGTCGACCGCAAGCAGGGTCCCGAGCCGGACATCTCGGTGGTGCGCGCGGAGGCGGTGTCGGGGCCCGATCTCACGGCCTACGAGGTAGCGGATGTCGTGCTCGCCGTCGAGGTCGTGTCCCCCGACTCCGAGAAGCGTGACCGCGAGCGCAAGCCGCAGATCTACGCCCAGGCGGGCATCCGCCACTTCTGGCGGGTGGAGCAGGGTGAGGACGCCCGTCCGGTCGTCTATGTCTACGAGTTGGACGATGCCACCAAGGCGTATGGACTCGCCGGCATCCACCACGACCGGCTCAAGCTGACCGTCCCCTTCGATATCGACATCGACCTCGCCGAGATCGACCGGTTGTAGGGCCGAACGGCGGGCCGGGCTTCAGCTGCTGCCAGGAACCGCTGCGGACGGCAGGTTCGCGAAGAGGTTGGCGTGGCCCGGGCCGCTGGTCCGGGCGGAGGAAACGGGTGGGTGTTCGGCGAAGGGTTGGACGGGGCTCTGTTCTCTTCCCGTACCCGGCGGTAGCTTGCGTGGCCATACGCATGGACGAGGAGGTTCAGCCGCGATGCCGGAGCCGACACCGATCCCCACCGACCAGCTGCAGTTCGCCATGCCGCCGACGTACACGTCCGTCGAGGACGAGCGGCGTTACCGCAAGGAGCGGCTGGCCGCCGCGCTCCGGCTCTTCGGACGGTTCGGGTTCGAGGAGGGGGTCGCGGGCCATATCACCGCCAGGGACCCGGAGTTCACCGACTGCTTCTGGGTCAACCCCTTCGGGATGTCCTTCAAGCACATCACCGTCAGCGATCTGCTCCTCGTCAACCACGAGGGGCAGGTCGTCGACGGGCGTTACCACGTCAACCAGGCCGCGTTCGCCATTCACTCGCAAGTGCACCGGGCCCGTCCGGACGTGGTCGCCGCCGCGCACAGCCACTCCGTGCACGGACGGGCGCTCTCCTCACTGGGCGAGCTTCTCGAGCCGATCACTCAGGATGTATGTGCCTTTTATGAAGATCACGCCCTTTTCGACGACTACACCGGCGTCGTCGTGGACGAGGAGGAGGGGCGGCGGATCGCCGCCGCGCTCGGCCCTCACAAGGCCGTCATCCTGCGCAATCACGGTCTGCTGACGGTCGGCGACTCGGTGGACGCGGCGGCGTGGTGGTTCATCACCATGGAGCGGTCCTGCCAGGTCCAACTGACGGCGAAGGCAGCCGGGAAGCCGGTCCTCATCGATCACCACAGCGCCCTTCTCACCCGCGAGCAGCTCGGAAACGATCTCGTGGCGTGGATCAACTACCAGCCGCTGTGGCAGCAGATCACCCGCAGCGAGCCGGACCTGTTGGCTTGAGCACCCGGCGACTACGGCACAATTCCCTCTCGTCACACGGGCGCTGCCGCGCTTGCAACGAGAGAGAGGTGGGGTTGTCCCATGGCCGTGGACTCGGCGAGAGACGGCGTGCCGGACGGTACCCATGGCACTGGAGGCACCCAGGGCGCCCACGGCGCTCATGCCAGCGGCTGCGCCTGCGGCGACTGCCCGTACGGCGCCCGCGAGGGGCACCGGCGCGCGGTCGCGGCGTTCATCGCGCAGCGGGAGGAGCTCGCGGCGGGGCAGGGTGTGCCGGGCGCGCTCGTGCACTCGGCCGGAGCTTCCCGGCAGTGGGTGTCGGACGAGCTGACGCAGTCGGCCCGTACCGCCGGGGAGTCGGCGCGCGCGGAGGGCCGGATGTGGCTGCGCCGTCGGCGTGGCGGACTCATCGGACCTCTCATCGGTGAGGACAACCGGCTGTCCACCTCGCGGGCGGTCGCGGCGGGGTGGGTGCTGGTCGCGGCGGCCGGTGTGCTCGTACCGGCGGTAGCTCTCGCGGTCACCGGTGACCGCGCCCGGGTGTTCGACGGGCTGCGGCTGGGGAGCGGCGCCGGGCTGCTGACCGTGCTCGCCCTGACCTGTGTACCGGCGGTGGCCGCGCGGGCCGTTGTGGCCGTACGGGTGCGGGCGCAGCGGCTGCAGAAGGTGAGCGCGGCCCGGCCGCATGCCGCCGATCTGGTCACCGACGACGCCGGGCGGGGCAGTTTCGCCGATGTGCAGTACCTGTTGGTGACCGCTGTCGTGGCGCTGTTCGCGGTGGTGCGGCTGGTGCGGGAGCCGCAGCGGCTGCCCGATCTGCCATGGGGGCTCGTCGGGCTGGTCGCCGTCTCCGGCGCTACGTATATGGCCGCCAAGTGGGCGGAAGGCGGGCGTCCGGTGGTGCTGGCGGTCGTCCGTGCCCGCGAGGCCGGGGACCTGGACGGGCCCATCAGGCCGGGGGACGACATCGAGATCCGGGGGAGGGGATTCGTACCGCCGGGCGCCGGCACGCCGGAGGCCCTCGCACGGATGGTGGTACGGATCGGGACGGTGCATGTCCATGTGCCGCTGGTGCCGGTCGCCGGGGGCTTCGGCAACCCGACGGACGCGGTGCTCACCGTGCCGGTCCCGGCGGAGGTCGAGCCGGGGCGGGTGGACGTCCAGGTGGTCACCGCGGCCGGAGCCGTGACAAATCGCTGTCCGATCGATGTCGTGGATGGTTGAACTCGAACAGAACCTTGTCCGTACCCCTCGCCGGATGCGCGTGTGTGTGGGGAGAATCGTGCCTGCGGGCATCGAGGAGGCGGACAGCATGGCTCACGGATACCGGGACCGTTCGGCCGGCTTGGGAGACGAGGTGTCGTGGCGGGGAACGGCCTCCCGTTACGCGCTGCTGCCGCTGCGGATCTTCCTCGGCGTCACGTTCATCTACGCGGGCCTGGACAAGCTGACCGACCCGGCCTTCCTCGCCGACAGCGGCGCCGGCTCGCTGGGTGAGCTGATGAACTCGGTGCGGGACGGGGCGGCGATCCCGGCCATGGTCGACCTGGCACTCAAGAGCCCCACCGGCTTCGGATACGCGATCGCCGTCGGCGAGATAGCGGTGGGCCTCGGCACGCTCGTCGGCCTCGTCGCCCGCTTCGCCGCCTTCGGTGGCGCGCTGATCTCACTGAGCCTCTGGCTCACGGTCAGCTGGCAGACCAACCCGTACTACTACGGCAACGACCTGGCCTATCTGATGGCGTGGCTGCCGCTGATCCTCGGGGGCGCGCCGCGGCTGTCCCTCGACGCGGTCATCGCGTCCCGCCGCGGCAGGCAGGGGCAAACGCTGTTCGCCTAGGGCGGGTTGTACTGGGCGGCGTACGGCGCCGACGCTTCGCCGGAGCCGGAGCCGGAGCCGGAGCCGGAGCCGGAGCCGGAGCCGGAGCCGGAGCCGGAGCCGGAGCCGGAGCCGGAGCCGGAGCCGGAGCCGGAGCCGG
>NZ_JBEXKU010000066.1:37978-44014 GCF_040609575.1 Streptomyces sp. NPDC004647
AGCCGTCTTCTAGCAGCGCCCCCGGCGCCGCGCCGCGGCGCGGGTGAGGAACGCGGCCAGGGCTCCCAGCGAGATGCCCGCGGACGCGATCGGGAGAATCACCCATGCAGGCACCTCCCATTGGCCCGTCCCGTCCAGCGCGTACGCGAGACCCGCGCCCAGCAGGAACAGCCCGGTGATCAGCTTTCCGGGCCGGAACTCATGACGTCGTCGCACGGGAGACCTCCACCTGTCCCAGTCCGGCGTTCAGATCCAGTTCCAGCGTGCCGCGCGGTGCGCCGCCACCGGACGGGCCGAGCGTCAGCTCCCTGCGCAGCCCCGGCGAGACATCCACATCCTCCTGCGTCTCGCCCGGCAGCCGCAGGTCGCCGAAACCGACGTCCACCGTCAGCTTCACCGCCGTGTCCTGCGACACGATCACCTTCAACTGCCCGGCTCCCACGCTCGCCCGGGTGGCGACGGTCTGGCCCTCCTTCAGCTTCAGACCCGAGAGGTCGAGCGTGCCGACGCCCGTACCGATGTCGTAGCCGGGCCGTACGGTCGAGGCCGAGGCCGGCTTCCAGTCCGTGCGGACCCAGTCGGTGGTGACGCTCTTCGGCAGCGCCGCCGCGCTCGCCAGCAGCGCGCAGGTCAGCAGCGCCATGATGATCGTCCCCGCGCCGGTCCGCCCGTAGAACGCGCTGACCACGAGGCCGAGACCGAACGCGGCCAGCGCGCAGGCGAGGCCGATCTGCAGGCTGCTGCCCAGCGGTTGGGAGTCCCAGGAGGCGAGGATGCCCGCCGCGCAGGCGGCCACCGCGAGCAGGAACGTCCGGCCGCCGATCCCGGTCCGCTCGCGCCGGCCCCCGGAGCGACGGGCCGCGGCTGTGTTTTTGTCGTCTTTCTTGTCGTACGGGCCGTCCGCCGGGCCCCACAAGTAGCCGGTGCCGGTGGTGCCGCTCGTGCCGTCCTTGGTGAGCGGGCCGTGCCACCAGGACGGGGAGTGGGGCACCGGCGGCGCCTGAGTCTCCGGAGGCGCGCCGCCGTGAGCTCCGGCATGGGAGACGCCCCCGGTGTGCGCCGCGGCCGTGTCCGCCGCGCCCTCCTGCTCGGCGCGGCGACGGCGTCGGGACCAGTAGGCGGACCCGGCCACGGCACCCGCCACCAGCACGGAGAAGAACAGGACGGATGGGTTGCCGAGCATCGACAGCAGCAGCCCGCAGCCGACCAGCGCGCACAACAGCGCCGTCAGCGCCGGACCCTCCACCCGGCCCGACAGCAGCCGGCGCCCCTCGTTCTCGTCCTCCCCCTCCATGGGGATCAGCAGCCAGGCGAAGCCGTACGCGATGAGGCCGACGCCGCCCGCGATGGCGAGCACGGCCAGCACCACCCGGAAGATGACGGGATCGATGTCGTAGTGCCGTCCGAGGCCGCCGCATACGCCGGACACCACGTTGTTGCGGCGGCTGCGCCGCAGCGGCGGGCCCGGAAGTGGGCCGCCTCCGTCCGGGGGCGGCCCACTGGCGGAGGTCTGCTGGTCGGTCATGCGTCCATGGTGACGGGCACACGGCCGGGGCGGCACCGGGCCCGACCCTGGCTCGTCCCTGAGATCCCCCCGGGAGGGCCGACCGTTTATCGTGTCCGGGACATGGCAGGTGGGGGAGCAGAGAGGCACGAGATGATGGACGGTGCGGGGGTGGTGGACGAAGGGCGGCTGATCGCGAGCCGGTACCGGCTGCTGGATCGGATCGGGCGCGGCGGTATGGGCACCGTGTGGCGGGCCGAGGACGAGCTGCTGGGTCGTCATGTCGCCTTGAAGAAGTTGCACGTGCCGCCGCATCTGGCCGACGACGAGCGGGCCACGCTGTACGAGCGCACCCGCCGCGAGGCGCGCAGCGCGGCCCGTATCACCCACCGGAACGTGGTCGTGGTGCACGACGTCGTGGACGACGGCGGCCTGCCCTGCATCGTCATGGAATACGTGCCGTCCCGCACGTTGGGCGAGGTGCTGAAGCAGGACGGGCCGGTGGCGCCCGCGGAGGCGGCCAGGATCGGGCGGGGCATGATCGCCGCGCTGCGGGCCGCGCACGCCGCCGGGGTTCTGCACCGGGACGTGAAGCCGGGCAACGTGCTGCTGGGGGCCGACGGCCGCGTCGTCCTCACGGACTTCGGCATAGCGGTGGCCTCCGGCACGTCCACGCTCACCAGGACCGGCGAGCTGGTCGGGTCCGTGGACTACGTGGCCCCGGAGCGTGTCAGGGGAGGGACCCCGGGGCCCGCCTCCGACCTGTGGGCGCTGGGTGCGACGCTCTATCAGGCCGTGGAGGGGCGGCCCCCGTTCCGTAAGGACACGGCGATCGAGACGGCGTACGCCATCGCCGTCGACCCGGCGCCCTCGTCGAGCCGGGCCGGGGTGCTGGCCCCGCTGATCGCACAGCTGCTGGCGAAGGAGCCGGAGGCACGGCCCTCGGCCGAGACGGTGGAGCAGCGGCTGCGGGAACCGGCGGCGGAGGCCGAGACGGCGGCGGTGGACCGTGCGCAGCTTCTGGCCCCGGGGGCAGGCCCGGACAACACCACGGCAGCCGAGGGCGTCGGTTCCGTGGCCCGGGGCAGTACGGCTTCGACGGCCGGTGAGGGGGCGGGCCGGCGCGCGGGCCGGACGACAAGTCACCTGGCCGAGGAGGGCCCGGACAGGGGTCCGGTCCAGGGTCCGGTCCAGGGTCCGGGCCGGGGTCCGGTCCAGGGTTCGGGCCAGGGTTCGGGCCGTCGGTCCGGGCAGGCTTCGGACGGCGCGCAGCGCGGAAGGGGCCGTATCGGCCTCTGGGCGGCCACTGTCGTGGTCGTGGCCGCGGCGGCGGTCGGGGGCACGGTCCTGGTGCTGCGCGGCGCGGACACGGGCGTGCAGGCCTCGCCGGGCGGTGCGCAGACGCCGGACGGTAAGCCGTCGGACAGCGCCTCCCCGACGCCCGAACCCTCGCCCGTTCCGGAGGGCTACCACCTCGTCGAGGAAAAGGAGTTGGGCGTCTCCTTCCCTGTCCCCGACGGCTGGACCCGCAAGGTGCTGGAGGACGACAGCGAGGGCATCGGGTACATCGACCCGACCGGGAAGGTGGGCCTGCGGATCGCCGTGCTCGACCTTGCGAGTACCGATCCCCTTCAGCACTGGAAGGACGACGAGGCCAAGTCCAGGAGGGAGGGGAAGTTGCCCGGCTACCGGCAGCTGCGGATGCAGAGCACGCGCTACCGGGGGCAGCCCGCGGCCATCTGGGAGTTCACCTGGCAGGGCAGCGCGCGCGAGTGGCGCGCCCGCGACCTGGGGTTCGGACGCCCGGGCGAGAAGGAGTACGCGATCTACCTCTCGGCCCCGAGCGCGGCCTGGGCCCGCTATGAGCCGGTATTCGGTCATGTCCGGCACGGGCTGCGGCTGCCGGAGCAGACGTCGTAGGACACCCCGCGCCGCAGGAAACCCCCGGGAACGGTCAGGGTCGACCCTGATGCCCCACCCCCTCGTACGTGTGACGATCGGGTCATGACCGCCGCCACAGCCCGCGCCGGGGGCCCGTACTCCCCGACGCCCGAGCCTTCCGACGAACCCCCGGTGCGCAAGCTCTACCGCAGCGCGGATGGGCGGATGCTCGGCGGTGTCGCGCGGGGCCTCGCCGGGCACCTCGGGCTGCCGGTGTCCTGGGTGCGGATCGTCTTCGTGGCGCTGTTCATGATCGACGGGCTCGGCGCGCTGCTGTACGCCGGGTTCTGGTTCGTCGTACCGCTCGGCGTCGGCGGCGTCGGCGGGCGCCGCGCCGCCGACTGGCTGTCCTCCGAGACCGGCGCCGACGGCCGGCGCCGGATCTTCGCCCGCAAGCCCGACAAGGGTCAGGTCTTCGCGCTGCTGGCGCTGGTCGCCGGCCTGGCGATCTTCCTGGACAACCTCCAGCTCGGCCGGGCCGCCAACGCCTACGTCTGGCCGGCCCTGTTGATCTGCGCCGGAGTCGCCCTTGTCTGGCGGCAGGCCGACAACGCCCGCCGCGCGCACTGGATGGAGGTCGGCCGCAGCAAGCGCGTTCTGTCCATCGCGCGCAGCGCCGCCGGGGTGCTGCTGGTCGGCGCCGGAGTGACCGGCATCGTCGTGATGCAGGGCTCGGCCAAGCACCTCGGCTCGGTGCTCCAGGCCTCGCTCGCCGTCGTCGTCGGCATCGCGCTGCTCGCGGGCCCGTATCTCGTACGGATGGCCCAGGACCTCTCGGAGGAGCGGCTGATGCGCATCCGTGCTCAGGAGCGCGCCGAGGTCGCGGCGCATGTGCACGACTCCGTGCTGCATACGCTCACCCTGATCCAGCGCAACTCCGAGGACCCGAAGGAAGTGGCCCGGCTGGCGCGGGCGCAGGAGCGGGAGCTGCGCGCCTGGCTCTACAAACCGGAGGGCACGGGCAAGGACGAGGCCGAGGAACCGGCCACCCTCGCGGAGGCGGTGAAGCGCACTGCGGCGGAGGTCGAGGACTACCACGGGGTGCCGGTGGAGGTGGTGTGCGTGGGGGACTGCCCGCTGGACGAGAGGCTGGTCGCACAGATGCAGGCCGCGCGCGAATCAATGGTGAACGCGGCCAAGTACGGTGGTGAGGGCGGGGCGGTGCAGGTTTTCGCCGAGGTCGAGGGGAACAGGGTGTTCGTGTCCGTACGGGACCGGGGGCCGGGCTTCGACCTGGACGCGGTGCCGCAGGACCGGATGGGCGTCCGGGAGTCGATCATCGGCAGAATGCAGCGCAACGGCGGCACGGCGCGGCTGCGCTCCGCGCCGGACGGGGGCACGGAAGTCGAGCTGGAGATGGAGCGGCCGGAGTGAGCGGCGCCGGCTCTCCGGCGGGGGCGGCAACGACAGCAGCCGCACGCGCGGCGGAGCGGAAGACGAGGTACGGACGATGACCGAGGGCATGCAGAGCGAGGTTCCGGCGGAAGGCCGCACCGCACGGGTCGTGCTCGTAGACGACCACCGGATGTTCCGGACCGGGGTGCAGGCCGAGATCGGCGAAACGGCGCGTACGAACGTCGAGGTCGTCGGCGAGGCCGCGGACGTGGACCAGGCGGTCACCGTCATCACGGCGACGCGGCCCGAGGTCGTGCTGCTGGATGTCCATCTGCCGGGCGGCGGCGGGGTGGAGGTGCTGCGGCGCTGCGCCACGATGATGGCGGACGCGGACCGGCCGGTCCGCTTCCTCGCGCTGTCGGTCTCGGACGCGGCCGAGGACGTCATCGGCGTCATCCGCGGCGGTGCTCGCGGCTATGTCACCAAGACCATCACGGGCGCCGACCTGGTCGACGCGATCTTCCGGGTCTCGGACGGGGACGCGGTGTTCTCGCCGCGCCTCGCGGGCTTCGTCCTCGACGCGTTCGCCTCGACGGACGCCCCGCCGGTGGACGAGGACATGGACCGGCTCACCCAGCGGGAGCGCGAGGTGCTGCGGCTGATCGCGCGCGGATACGCGTACAAGGAGATCGCGAAGCAGCTGTTCATCTCGGTGAAGACGGTGGAGAGCCATGTGTCGGCGGTGCTGCGGAAGTTGCAGCTGAGCAACCGGCACGAGCTGACGCGCTGGGCGACGGCGCGACGGCTGGTCTGAACGGTCGGTTGACGTTGCGGGCAGTGGCCGTCCACCGGGAGCCTGAGCTCGAACCCACACCGTTTTGCCGATGCCGGAGCGCCGGGGCTGCGCTCCTCACTCGTCCGCGAGCGCGGCGACGAGCGCAGGGCCCCGGCCGGACTCGTCATCGGATGACGCCTGCCGTGGCTGCGGCAGGTCATCGCTCGCATCGGAGACCTCGATGCACAGCGCCTCGTCGCGCAGGATGCAGCGCGCGCTGATCTCACGGCCGGTGAGACGGCGTTCATCGCGTACGCCGCCGCCGGTCGCGTAACCCCGGAGTTCCGCAAGCAGTGCTGGTGATCCGCTGGTTCCTGGACAGCACGAGCACCCGTCAACTCGGCCGCGACAGCGACCAGTCCACCAGGAGCTGCTGTCGACGCGGGCGTGGTCCGCATCTGCGGATGCAGATGCGGACCAC
>NZ_JBEXKU010000067.1:0-42320 GCF_040609575.1 Streptomyces sp. NPDC004647
CTGGCCTCGCACGATTGTCCAGACCTGCGTGGTTCACCTCCTGCGCAACAGCTTCCGTTACGCGGCCCGCCAGGACTGGGACAAGGTCGCCAAAGTGATGGTCTGCGGGGAAGTGTCAGTTGGGCATCGTCATCTGAGTGTCAGTGGCGCAGGCTTAGTGACCTGGTGGTTGGCACTGACGGACGGTGCTCACCTGTTGCTGACATGAGTGACGAAAGGCCATGTCATTCTTACGCCGACCGCTATAGCGGGCGCGGAGTTTGCACTGGTCAGAGACGTGAGTTCCATGCTGTTGAGGTGGGTTCCGTCCGGTCGGTGTCGTGTAACGCCGTGTGTCCAGCACAGTTAGCCCTGGCAGCCAGCGACTGGTACATGGACAGCAGCAGCGACAGCGCGTGATGGCCATTGTGTGTCCAGGCTGGCTGGTGCCGCAGGCCGCGCAGAGGGAACTGACGGATGGGAGCGACCTGGCTTCGCCCTGCGGGCGTTCACTTACGACCGCTTCCAGATCTCCCGGCACCTGTATGTCGCCGCCCTCGACCGCGCCACCTTCTCCGTCGTAGAAGGCCTGTGCTTCTCCTACGTCGAGACCCACCGCATCCGCACCACCAGAGGCTTGAAGGAACTGTGCGACCAGGTCGACCGACCCCGTGACGGCGGCGCCGGCCTCGAAGACCTGGGTATCTCCCTCATGCAGCTCGCCCTCGCCGACGAAACCGTCGACTACGCCGACACCCTCCAGCCCCCCTTGCTATCCGCTGGAGCCGACGAGCCGAGGCCCTGCACCGTCCCGCCCAAACCCCTGCCACCCTCAAAGATCGAAACCCGGAGCGGTCAGCGCGAGTGCTACCCGCCAATCCGAGGCTGGCGAGGCGCTGACGGTGGAGCCAGGCGCGGTGCCGTTCAGGCCGGGGCAGGCGCGGCCTTCTCGTTGATTTCGACAGCGTCGGAAGCTTGGGTGTTGGCGTCGTTCTCGAGCGCCGGTGTGGGGTGGGAGTAGAAGACGTTGCGTCCTTGCTTGCTGCGGTGTGCCAGGCCTTTGGCGACGAGGGAGTTTTCCAGGGTGTTGCGCACGACAGTCTCGGGCGCGGCGTGGTGAGGATGCTCCTGCTTCAGCAGCTGTGTCAGCTCCGCCACCGTGCGCGGCTGCTCGCTGAGCTGCTCGAGGAGGAGGTCGGCGCGGGTGGGGCTCTTGCGCCGCGCTGTGCCTCCAACCTGTTTGGCCACACGCGGCTTCTTTGTGCTTCCTGCCTTCTTGGCCGCGGCCTTCTTCGGCCGGGGCTTGGCGGCGTCTGCTTTCGCGGGTCGTGCGGCGGGCACGGTTGCCGGCTTGGTCGCCTCGGTGTCGGCTTCCGGAAGCTGTGACGTGTCAGCTTCGTTGCTGGGTCCTGTTTCGAGGTGTTGCTGGAGGTCTTCCAGCTTCGTTTTGAGCTGCTGTAGGTCGTCGATCTGTTTCGCGATGCTCTTCAGCTTGGTAGCTACGTGCTCAGCGAGTTCCGCGTCTGACATTGCCCAGCCTGCTCTCTGTCCCCTGATCGTTCTGTGGTTGGCCGGATGCTACTCGTCTTCTCCGCAAGTCACCCCATGCCCTTCCATCCGTCAGTGAGCAGCTGGCACCCGTGTTCCACGGTCAGCCGAGCTCTTCCGGTACCTGGTTGTCGGTCCGCGTCACGGTTTGTGCCCACTGAGTGTGGGGCTTGAATGCGTCGTGCTGGAGACGTTGATGGGGATCGTTGAAATCCCCCACCCCCTGCTCAGGTTCGGGACAGACCTGCTCCCCTCGGTTCCCCACCTCCGTCGTTCGGACGTGCGACGAGGAGCCGCAGCGGACGGCGTCGCCCCTCCCGCACGCCCGCCGATCAGTCTGGATTCCGCACCCCCTACGCTCGCCCGTCAACAGGCCGATGCAGATGGAGAGGGAGCGCATGGCGGGGGACAGGGACATACGCGGGCTCGCGGCAGGAGGCGACCGAGCTGCCCAGCCGGCTGAGAACGCCCCGCCCCCACGCCGTAAGGGCCCCATTCACTGGTTTCTGTGGTTTCTGTTCAACAGCGCGTGCGTTGCGGCTTTGGTGGCCCTGATGTGGTTCGGGCCGGTGGTGCCACTGCCGGCCCTGCTGCGCGGCCCGGCCTTCGTCACCTCCGCGCTGCTGATACCCCTGGCGCTCATCCTGGTGCCGGCCCTCTTGCTCCGCCACGTCCCTCACAAGAAGACGCCGAAATTGGGCGTCGGGGCGCTCACCGTTGCCCTCGTTGCCGCAGTCGTGCTGGCGATCATCACCCGAGAGGCCGGCGACGAGGGGGGACTGGAGAAGCGGGGCCGGTGGACCGAGGCCGTTGTGGTCGAGGTCGATAACGGCAAGACCGACGAGTGCACGCTCCGCACCCGCGACGGCCGGGAGATCTCACCTCAGATGACGGACGGCTGCGACCCGAAATTGGTTGAGCCAGGCGACAAACTGCGCGTGCTGTACGACCCCAAGGGCGCAGCCGATCCGTTGGAGGACGAGGACACGGAAGTGGACCTGGACCCCGGCTCGTACCGAGGGACAATCGGCGGCCTGGCAGGGCTGACCGTCGCGACAGGCACGTGGGGCTGCGTACGGCTGAATCGGCGGGACAACGAGTAGGACGGGAACACCCCCTAGCTAGTGCCGCATCAGGCAACGTTCGCCCTTTGCGTGGTGGGCAGGCGGGCGCAGTGACGGCAGGCACGGGCGGAAGCTGCTACTGCGGCGTGCGAGGCGGCGGCGAGCGTGCCGGCGAACGTGAGCAGTGGCCAGTTCGTGGCCAGGGCGGAGGCGGTGGCGAGCGCGAGCGTTGTGACCGCCATGGCGGCGCTGGCGGTGGTACCGGCCCAGGCGACCACGAGCGGCAGCCGATGCGGCGTGGGCAGCCAGCGGGCGAGGGCTCCGGTAGCGGCCAGCGTCGCTGCGGCGAGCAGCGCGGCGACGGTCGCAACACCGGCCAGATGAACGGCCAGCAGCTGAGCCGTGCGCGGCAGCAGCCCGGCCTGATCGTGGTTGCCGGACCAGGCCAGGTACCAGCAGGCGATCAGGAAGGGGGCTGTGAGGGCGACGGCGCGGGCGGTGTGCCGGGCCTGGGCGATGGTCAGTTCCCGTTGGCAGCTCGGCACGAGCTCGTCGATGGTCCCGAACTCCCGCACTGCTTGGTGGGCGGCGTGTTGGTAGGGCATTCCTTCGCTGGTGTGGGCCGCAGCCGTGTCCGCGAGGCCGTCGCGTATCTCCTCGATCATCCGGGACTTGGCCCGGGCCGGTCCGTGCAGGGCGGCTGTCAGGGCCGCCACGTACTCCTCGATGAGGTCGGTTTGCCGGCCGGTGGCGTTCACGTGGCCAGCCCGGGCGGTGTGGCGGGGTTCAGGACCGAGCCGATCGCTGTGGTGAACTCGCTCCACGCCGTCCGCTCACTGGCCAGGGTGCGCCGTCCCGCATCGGTGAGCTCGTAGCACCGACGACGCCGTTCGCCGGCAGATTGCCAACTGCTGCTCAGCAGTCCGAGCCGCTCCAGCCGGTTCAAAGCCGGGTAGATCGTGCCCGTGCGCAGCTCGAGTACGCCCCCGCTGCGGCGTTGGACCGCGGCGATGATCGCGTAGCCGTGCAGCGGCCCCGGCTCAAGCACGGCCAGCAACAGTCCATCCAGGTGCCCTCGCACCGCATCCGCTCTCATAGGTAGGCAGCCTACCCAAGACTGCTATAGGCAGGGTATGTATTGGTAGCCAATATATTGCGCTCTGCCTTGGAGGCACCCGCAGTGACCAAGCTGCTGTTGTCCGTACACGTCCTCGCCGCGATCCTGGCGATCGGGTCGATCACCGTGGCCGCCTCGATGTTCCCGCGCTATGCGCTGCGGGCATCCAGCGGCGAGGAGCAGGACGGCCGATCCGCCGGGATCGCCCCACTTTTGCACCGAATCTGCCGCGGCTACGCTGTCGCCGGTCTCGCCGTCCCGGTGTTCGGGATAGCCACCGGCGCCCAACTCGGCGTCCTCACCGACGCCTGGGTGATCGCATCGCTCGCACTGACCGCGATCGCCGCAGCCCTCCTCGCATTGGCCATCCTGCCCAGCCAGCAGCGCCTGCTCGCCCTGACCCAGGACGTGCCCACCCAGGAATCAGCGCGTCCCACGGCGACCCGCCTGACGATGCTCACCGGCATCTTCAACGTCCTCTGGACGATCGTCGTCGTCCTGATGATCGTCCGCCCCGGCTCCACCACGGGTGCGTGATTCCGGTGCGCACACTGCGGATCGCGGCCGGCGCCGAAGCCGCATCTCTCGCGATCCTGCTGGGCAACCTGCTCAGCACACACACGCAAGCGATCACCGCGCTCCTCGGCCCGTTGCACGGCACCGCCTACCTCGTCGTCATCGCAGCCACTTGGATGATCCCGCCGGCCACCTCGCCCGGGGCCCGATGGCGCGCCCTCATCCCGGGCATCGGCGGACTGCTCGCCCTGCGGCCGATCCAAAACCGTGCCCGAGCAAGCCAACCCCCTACTCACCAGGCCCCAGGAAGGCTGACCTGATGGACAACGCATACCGGGAACTTCCCTTTCCTCGTACCGACATGGCGCTGAAGGCGGTGCGCTACGTGAAAGGCATCGAAGCCCTTGCGATCTTCAACCACAGCATGCGCAGCTATCTCTACGGGCGCTTCCTCGGCGAGCAGCAAGGTCTGCAACCCGACCGTGACTATGACGACGAACTGCTGTTTCTGGGTTGCCTTCTGCACGACGCCGGGCTCAGCCCCGAGGGCAACGGCGATCAGCGCTTCGATCTCGACGGCGCCGATCTGGCCGCCCGCTTCCTCACCGACCAGGGGCTGTCACCCGAAAAGGTCGACATCGTATGGGATGCGGTCGCCCTGCACCTGCACTACGAGATCGCTATCCGCAAGCGCCCAGAAATCGCCCTGGTGACGGCCGGTGCCGGATACGACCTCGGACCGCAAGGGCCACACACACCCCCGGCCAGCTACGTCCACCACATCCATGCCGCACTGCCTCGCCTGCACGCCGCACCCGTGCTCTACGACACGATCGTCGGTCAAGCACTCGACAAACCGCACAAGGCCCCACCGTTCAGCATGCCGGGGGAGCTGGTCCGCCAAAAGACCCAGGAAACCTGGCCCACGTGGGAACAACTGATGACCCAACCCCCCTCTTGGAACGACTACGACGGCTACTGACGTTCGGCAGCCCTGGCACGTGGGGCCACCGCTTTCGTTTCTGCCTCTGTTTCGGAGTGTCTTTCGTGCCGCGTGGTGGCCGCTTGGCGTTCGGGTGGATCGAGCGTTGAAGGTGTGATGCGGGCCGCAACGACTGCAAGGTGGCGGTCAGCGCGGCGTCGAGCGGCCCGATGTGTCCGTCGTAGAGGGCCCCGACGAAATCGCGAGTCGGTTCGTCGTAGAGGAAGACGACGCCTCGCGGCAGGCCGAGCTGATGCTTCTTGGCTCGCAGGTAGCCACGGAGGTTCTTCTTGGCCTCATCGGGGTCCTGTCCAGCTGGGCGTGTCGCCCACACGAACAACCATCCTTCGGCCGGATCGACGCTGGCCGTGACGGGCACCGTCATGCTGCGGCCCTGGCCGTTTGGGAGCGGGTTGTTGAGGAGGATGTCACCGTGGCGCGCGAACTTGTGCTGGGCGGGCGTTGCCAGGGATAGCAGCGTCGCGCCGATGCTGAGCCATCCGGTGACGTTCCATGACTGCAGTTGGTCGAGGAGAGGTGCGAGTGGCGAGGGCACCATCGCCGGCTTGGGTGCGGATCCGGAACCTGTGTCATCACGTCCCTTGGTGTGAAACCACTTGTCGAGCACGTCGGTTCGGCTGGTCAGGAAGGTCGGCTCCTGTGCCCTGTAGCGGCGCAGCTCGGCCGTGGTCGGCTCAGGGAGGAACGGGAACGCGGCACACACCTGTGCCGGGTCGGGTTCGACCCGAAGGCCCGCCTCGAAGAAGTACAGGAACAGGTCCAGTTCGTCCGGTGCGTGGAACATGACGGTGACATCAGGGTTGCGGCGCCGGCGCAGGTAGAGGAGAAACTCGGCCGGGCGTGCGACGAGTTCGGTGATCAGCTCGAGGTCGTGCAGGGACACCGTCCAGGGGATGTTGTCGGGGGTGAGCAGGCCGGCCCGCACTAGCTCTGCGGTGGCGGTCAGGACGGTCGAGAGGTCGTCGAGGCTGACGGCGATGGTGTGGATCTCACGGATGTGGCTGAGGTCGACCCAGCCTTCGTCTTCGATACGTAGGCCACCGTCCCGCTCGATTGCATCCCGCATGCGGCCGGACTGCTCGGCTGCTTTCGTGATGATGCCGGTCAGATCAGTACGGATCCGTGTCGTCTTCCCTCCGCGGGACAGGGCGCTCAACGCGACGGCCTTGTCCTCCACGATTAGGGCGACGTCGTCGAGGACGATGAGGTGGTCGCCCTCGACGCGCTTGGTGTACTTCGCCGGATCAGCAGTCTTGGCTTCCTTGTCATTCGCGGGCACGTAGTACTCGAACGCGTCCCGGAAGTGAGCCCCGGGGAGTACGCGGTCGAGCGCGTCGCGCGTGCGGGACTCGAGAAGGTCTCCGCGGTGCTTCGCGTACTGGCTCCATAGGGGCGACGTCTTCAGATGCTCTTCGAGGTTCTCCCGGACGGCGAACACGCTCAACGCCGGGTGCGGCAGCATGAAGCGCCCGTTGTCGGCGACGATGAGCGGCCGGCTACGCATCGGGTTCCTGCCGGTGGTGAACGCATCGATGACGTCCGCAGGGTTGGCCGTCACGAGGTCGAGGCGGAACCGTTTGACAACGGCCCCCACACGTTCAACAGCAATGCCCGTGCGCGCGACGACGTCGTCGATCGCAACCGTGGCCTGGTCGCCGTCGGGCTCGAACATCGACATGACACTGGACCTGGCGAGTTCTGCCAGCCCGTCGTCTGCCCGGCCCGCCTCCACCGCGGCCATCGCCTCCAGCACTGCGTCCCCCATCGCTTTGAGGCGGTCATTCAGACCAGCCTCCTGCAGGTGGTGGCATGCGTCGAGGACAGCCAGGGCGTCGGTCGCGTCGAAGCCGAGTTCGGCGTTCAGCGCCGCGCGGACGCTCGGGTTGCCGTCGAGAAGCGGCAGGTTGGTCGTTGCGACCATCTCCGGGTAGGACGAGTTACGCATCCACACCTCGGCGCCACGAATGAGCATGGACACGAGGGCAAGCTTGTCGGTCGGGTCAACAGCGGCGAAGGACCGTATCTGTGCAAGGCGGAGGATCCCGTCGAGTTCGTCCTTCGCCTCGGAGGCGAAGTGGCTCATCTCCTGGTCCTCGACTGCGGGGGCACCAGCCGTCGCCGAATCTTGCCGGGCGGCGAGAGCGACCAGCGCCAGCAGTTCCAGGTACGCGGCGCCCGCCTCCGCAGTGACGGGCGTCTCGCCTTCGCGCGCCATCGGCAGGAACCGCTGACGAGCCACCTCGATGAGCCGGATCGCGTCGAACAGCCCCAGCTTCGCGACGAACTCGTCGACAGCCTTGTCGAATGCTGCGTCGACCGCCGCCGCAGGATCATCGCCAGCGAACGTGGCCATGAGCGCCGTCAACGCAGTCAAGGAGTCCACCATCACTTGCGCGTGCGGGTCGAACGCCGGCGACGCCGGACCGGAACGGCGCTGCCTCCTGTTGCGCGCTTCACGGCGCTTCGATCGGGAACCCATGAGCCAACCTCACCACATATCGGGACCGATCAGCGAACGGTCCGCTTCGATCAGCCGGTGCATCCACGCCCGCTCGCCTCGTGGGTTTGGCCGGCGGGAGCACTCCGGTCTGCTGGGGGGAGTGCCCGCACAGACGGGCAACGACGGCCATGTCTGCTGCGGGGCTCGCCGCGGTGGTGTGGGCGGCCAGGACCACCACGGCCAGGCGGTCTGCGGGTTTTGCCGTCGCCGCAACGATGAGCGGGGCGGGCTTGAGGGCCCAGTGGGTGGCACGCTGGCGGGCGCTGCGGCCCGGGGCCTGGTTCAGCGCCGCGTCATTCAGCAGCCGCACCTGCAAAGCGCTGCCCGGGGATCGGGCAGGTCGAGCCAGCCGTCCTGCACCAGCTCCTGCCACGCCTCGGTGCGCCGGTACAGGCGCATACCGCGCAGCAGGCCGGCCGGCAGTCGGGCGCAGCCAGTGTGTCGGCGCGCAGGGCGCATTGCAGGGCAAGCAGCCGGGCGGCGGGAGAGGTGACGCACCTGCGGGCCAAACGCACCCGTGAAGCGCTTGAGCACCAGCACGCTGCGCGAGCCCAGGCCCGTAGGACTGCCGCGGCGCGCAGAAAGGTGCCCGTGCCGAAGCGCACCTGAGCAGGCTGCCTGTGCTTCCGGGGCGAGAGAACAGGCGTCGCTGCTGAGTCCGGCCACACAGCGGACGAAGCATCCGAAACCACGTGCATCAACGCTGCCGTTTCCCTGCTGCGCAGGGCGGGCGGTCGCTACCCACAGCTCACGGGACAAGGGCGCCGGCGGGCAGGGACAGGTCGAGCCGGGGCAGACGTCCGGCGTGCGCGCGCAGATGGCGTGCTTCGGCGAGCATCGCGGGGGCGAACACGCTGTCCGCGGGCGGGTGGGCCGCCAGACGGTGGTGGGCGCGGGCGCCGGCCAGTAGCGGGCGTGCCCAGGCAGGGACGGCGTGCAAAGGGCAGTACCGATGGCCGACCCCGTGGAGCTTGATGGCGGAGACGTCGCCGGTGATGTCGAGGTCGCGGGTGAAGCGCAGGCTGCCCAGGCTGGCCCGGGTGAAGGCCAGCACGCTCAGCGCTCCGGCGATGAGCGGGTGCGCGAGAGCGGCCAGCGCGGCGGCTTCCTCGGACGCGATCTCGATGGCAGGGGCGGCCTGGACCAGCTGCGCCGTTGCCATTGCGCCGGTGCAAGGGTGTGCCCGCCGCCCGGGTTTCATCGACGCCGCTTCGGTCCCCCGCGGCTGCGGGGCGGGTGACTGCCTCGCAGCCACCGCCATCGCCGCCGGTCCCGTCATTGTCGGGAGAGCGGGAGGGAAGGACGGGCGCGCGGGTATCGGTCCCGGCTCGGTGAGGAGTGCCTCGAACTGGTCCCGGCCGCTGATACGGCGCTCCACGGGGGCCAGTGCCGGCGGCAGCCCGCGCGGCGGCTTCTGCCACAGCAGGGTCAGCTGAGCTCCCGTCAACTCCCGCCAGGCGAGCAGTTGGTCGATCCGCCGTAGGGTCAGCAGATGGGCCCGGGGGACCACAACGTGCCGCACCCCGGTCGCGACACCCCAGGCCGCCGCGGCGAGCCACGCCGCGTTCACCGAGTCCAGCCACGCATCGGGGGAGTTGGGCCCGGGGGCCAACCGCTTGCCCAGCGCATACAGCATGTCGTGCGCCAGCGCGGCCGGGCTGCCACTGGCTGGCGTCGGCTGCACGGTGATGCGGCCTTCCCCAGGGTGGTGTGCCCGCAGCGCCGCCCGTGTGTAGAACAGGTCGTCCCGCTCGTCCACCACGATCGTCACGTCGCTGTACACCAGTGCCACCACTCCTCCCGGCCCGCGCCGCGACACTGCCCCGGACCTGCCAGGTGCCAGGCCGGTCCGTACGGCGCGCAAGGTTGTTGGCGGCGGCCCGAGCTCGCCGGGCCGCCGCGCACCGCGGCCGCTGCTACATGCCGCCCAGCTTGCTGTACACCCAGTTGACGAGGTCCTGGCTGACCTCGGTCAGCCCCTTCTTCTGCATGCCGTTGAGCATGAGCTTGGTGATGGTGGCCCAGTTGCGGAAGTTGCCGTGTGCCGCGGCCCGGTCGATGTTGCGGATCATCTGCGGATCAACCCCGGCCCACAGGGAGTGGAACGCCGGCAGCGTGCCGACGACCTTGACCTCGGGAATGCGCTTGAACTTCTGCCAGATGAAGATCCGCGACGCCAGCATCGGTTCACGCTTGAGGACCTTGTAGCAGTTGTCGCCGCCGGCGAAGATCACCGCGATGTCGGTCTTGCGGTCGTCCCACAGGTGCCGCCAGTACTCGAACGAACTGCGGCCCATCCACTGGGCCTCATCGCACACCAGCACCCGGAACGTCTGCGACAGTGTCTCCTTCAGGAGCGTGTCGAATTCGATCGGCCGGGTCGGCGGTTCCCCGGGCAGCCCCAGGGCGTGGAACAGCCCGTGGCGGATGTCGCGGGGCGTCGGCCCCGAGCGCAGCTCCAGGCGGTAGGTGATGTCGGGGGCGACCTTGCGCAGCGCCGAGTTCACCGACATCGTCTTGCCGTATCCGGCCGCTCCGTAGGCGACCATCATGGCCTTGGCCTCGATCGTCGCCTGGACGTCGCCCAGTGTCGTCATGAGCGAGTCGGTGGCCACCAGATGCGCATCGAGGCGGTGGAAGTGGTCCTCGCCCTCTGCGGGCAGCCTGCCGTAATCCATGTCGCCGCTCACGCGTTCTCCTCAGGGGTGTCGTTTCCCGGCCCGTCCGCGGCCGGTGGGATCGGGCGTGCCCAGCCGTCCGGGACGGGCTGGTGCGGGATGTAGCCGGGATTGGCCCGCCGCAGGTCCGTGGCGGCCGATTCGGCAAGTTCTGCCTCGGCCTCCGCTTCGGTCAGCGCACCCAGACGCTCGGGCGGGGTGGCTGTGGTGACGGCCTTGAAGCGCTCGCGGCGCAGCCGTGCAGCGGCCTTCATATCCGCGCGAAGCCGCCGCGCCTTGGCGGTGCGGGCTTTGCGTACCTTGCGGACCTGTTCCTCGCTGGCCTCCTCGGCCAGAACGGCGCTGCCCAGGTACGCGCCGTCAAGGCCGAAGGCCTCGATGGTCGTGTCGTGGTGGGGCAGGTGGCGCACCGCGACGCGGACGCCGGCCTGGCCGACCATCCAGGGGGCGATGTAGTGGCGGTTGCGCCACCGCACTCCCTGCGTGGTGATGGTGCGGGTCCGTCCGTCGTCCTCGAGCCCGAAATGGGCCAACTGTTCGGCGGGTACGTCGTGCAGGGGAGTGGGGTCGCAGCGCCACGCCTCCATCGGGGTGAGGCCGCCCAACGCCCTGGGCTTGTGCTCGGTGTTCCACCAGTGCACCCACTTCAGCAGCAGTTCCACGAACGCCTCGAAAGTGAGCGCGGGCTCATCCGGATCCGCGGTGTGCCCGCCGGTGAGCCTTTGCTGGTGGACGTAGCGCGGCATGGAGACGAACAGCATCTCTTCGACCGCGTCGTTGAGCGCCTCGATGGTGCCCTTCAGATGCGGGCTGTAGGCCGGGAGATCGACGACCGGTACAGCGAAGGCGCCCAGAGCCGAGGTCACGGTGCCACACAGGAACTCCTTACCGCGGTCCACGCGGACCAGACCGGGCAGCCCACCGGCCGGGCCGAAGGGCTCGCCACGGTCCAGCGCCGTCCGCAGGGCCGCCAGAACCGCATCCCTGCTCGGCGCGTGGGGCGTCACTGCCAAACCCATGATGACCTTTCTGGCGCAGTCGATGAACCAGGTCAGCCAGGGCTGTACGAGTTCGTCCTCGACCCACACCCGCACGGGCACGCACTTGTGGTCGCCCTCCCACGCTTCGTTGCGGTGCCCGGGCGGGCGTTTGCCGAACACGTCGAAGGCCCGCCGGGCGGCCTCCCCCTGGGCGAGCCCGGCCCGTTCCCCGGGGGCCAGGTCCCGTCGCAGCGCCCGGTGCAACGTCGCAAGCGACGGGGGCTTGGGCAGTCGGGGATCGGCCAGGGCCCGCTGTTCCAGCTCACGGTGCACGGCAGAGGCGTTGCCTCCCCACAGCACCACCAGCCGCCGGAGCTCGGGGGTGACGGTGAACCGTGTCCGGGGCGCCGCGGCGACGTGGCCGGTGGTGCGCGCCTTGGCGACCCACCGCCACACCGCCCGCTCCGAGCGGCCCACAGCCGTGGCGACCAGCCGCACGTGCGCACTGGTCAGCTCGCCGTGCTGGTCCAGCGCCATCAATCGCGGTACTGCGGCCAGTCGTCCCGCGTGGGCGGTGAAGACCGGTTTGCCGGTGCCGTGCGTGCCGGCACAGGAGTCACTCATAAGGTCTGCTCCCTGCAGACGAGGGGACAAGGGGGGGTGGTCACGAGCGCCGTGCCTGTGACCGGCGTGAAGTGGTGTCCGGAGCGCGGATGACTCCTGGCCTTCGCCCGGGCGTGACGCAGCGTCGTGCCAGGTGACGGCCAGGGCGGCGGAGCCTGGACCCGTACCGCGGGCCCCGAACCCTGCCGCTCCGGCCCGCGAGCACCAAGGGAACTTCCCTGGAGGACAGGCGCGTGGAGGGCCCGAACCGCCTGGTGCGGCATGCGGCGCCGGAACATCGAGAACGGCGCCGGCCGGCGCCGGTTCAGCTGCCCGGGAGACAAGCGCGGGGTCGCACGGTCACCGGCAGGAACGCTGCCGGTGACCGAAGAGACCTCTCTCACGCCCGGATGACGGGCTTCCTCGTGACGCTGCCGCCCCGGCTTTGCCGCCGCTCAGATGTGCTCCAGCATTCTCTGGATTCCGTCGTGGATGATCCTGGTGCGTTCCTCCGGCGTGAGCCAGACGGCCGTAGAGCCCTGGGCGGCCTTGTCGACGTGCAGGACGTCGTCCACCGCATCGGCCACCGGATACAGATGACTGATGACTGCGACCGTCTTGTCCCGCGTCATGCTGCCGCGCAGGACGGAAAGGGTTTCTTCCAGACGTTCGGAGTCCAGTGAGCCGAACCCCTCGTCCAGGAACAGGCTCTCCAGTTTACTGTGGCCGCCGCTGCGGCTGTGGAGCTCGACGAGCGCCAGTGCCAGGGCCAGGGACGCCTGGAAAGTCTCCCCGCCGGAGAGGGTCTCAGCGTCGCGAGCGAGATGGGTGGCGCAGTCCATGATCTTGAAGTTCTCGGTGAACACGTAGCCACCCGCGGAGATCTGCTGGAGAATCCTGCTGCCGTGGCTGAGCAGCGAATGGGTGCGCTGCTCGGTCAGATACTTCAGGAACTTCCCGTCTGTCAGCTGATCGACCACGCTCCGCCACGCCGCTGCCTGCTGAGTTCCGGCTTCGAGAGCGGCATCCAGCGCGTCGGCGTAGGGGATCTGGGACTGCGCGGTGCGCAGGTCGGCCTTGGCCTTGTCGTGAGCGGCCTCCGCCTGGCTCGTTTTGCGGCTCAGCGGGTCGAGAAGGGAAGGCGCGAGCAGATCGCCCTTCGGCGGCACCCAGAACCCTGGGCTGTCGTCGGTGTCGTCGCCGACGGCACCGGCCTGGCGTGTGATTTCCGTCTTGAACGCGCTGATCTCCGCCAGGGCCTGCTGCGCGCCCTGCCCGAGTGCCTCGGCCAGCCGCTGATCCAGTGCGGCGAGGGCCAGGCTGTAGGCGTCGACGGCGGCCAGGTCCGTTCCGTCCGGGGCGGGCGGCGGTTCAGCGGATGCCCTGTCGCGAAGAAGGCCGGCGGCATCGGTGGCCGCGTCCGCCCAGCGCTCCAGCTGCGTGACGAGGTTACGCGCGGGGGTCTCGACGTTGCGCCGACAGCGCGCGTCCAGGGCGTGCCGGCTCTCGGTGTGCTCCGCGAGGGCCTGCCTCGCCTCATCGCGGTACTGGGTCGCCTGCTCGAGCTGCTTGAGCCGCCGGCCGGCCGCGTCCCGTGCGGAGGCGATGTCCTGCGGGAAGGGAAGCTCCTGCGGGCAGGGCTGGGCGGGGCGCACGGAATCCGGGAGCTCGGCCAAGTCCCTCAGCAGCGCCTGCAGGTCCGTGTCGTACTGCAGCCGGGTCTTGTCCAGCCGTTTGCGTTCACGCTGCAGGCGGCTGCGCCGGCGTTTGATCTCGGCCCGGGCCCCGTCGTGCTCGGCCTGCGCCGCCGCCAGGCCGGCCTGGGCGCCGGTGTGGGCAGAGAGGGCTTCACTTTCCGCGTCGCGCAACGGCTGGACGAGCGCCTTGACCGCACGGGGGATCTGCGTCCGGCCCGTCGGCTCGCCCTCGGCAAGGACACGCGCCTGCGCGATTACCTGCCCGGGCAGGGCGTCCAGGGCACAGGCCGTGGCAGGAGAGCAGGCCGGCCGCACCGAGTCCACCAGCTGCTGCACGTGGAGCAGAGCCGCCTCCATGCGCTCCCCGGCGGCCCGGTGCGCACGCCGGTGTTTCTCGGCCGTCCGCTCCGCTTCCTTCGACTGGGCGGCTGCCTCCGCCTTGGCCTTCCACGCCTTCTCCACGGCCTTGTTGCGCCGGGTGACCTCGCGCCGGGCCCGGCTGAGCGCCTTGCCGTCAAGCGGTGCAGGGGGAGTGAAGCCGCCCGGGAGAGGCCGGCTGCAGACCGTGCAGGCATCCCCCGACGCCAGTCCGGAACCCGCCGCGTGGGCCGCGTCACCGCGCTGCAGCGCAGCGAGGACGTCCTGGGCTGCTACCAGCGTGCCGCGCAGCTCATCCAGCGTGTCCTCCAGGCCGGTGCTGCGGCCACGCTGTTCCTCCACCGACTTCAGCGCCGTGTGGTGCGACTGCAGATGCGAGGCTGCGGCGGTGGCTTCCTGCAGCGTCGCCCGGACGGCCTCGTGGACCTGCTCGGTGTGCGTGCGTGCCGTGGCCACGGTGCGCTCGGCCCGGACGGCCGCCTCGACGAGAGCAGCCTTGCCCTGCTCGCGTTCGGCCAGCTCCTGCTGTGCCCGCGTGTGTTCCTGCTCCTGCGCGTCGTGCTGACGCTGATCCTGCTTCACCCGCTGCATCACGGCGTCCAGGCCGGCCGCACGGTCAGGCAGGCGGGACAGGACAGCGAACGCGCTGTGCAGGGACCCGGCCGTGTCACCGGCCTGCGCGGCCGCGTCCAGTGCGGCCTGCGCCGCGTCCAGTTTCAGGCTCAGTTCACGCCCGGCTGCTTCCTGGGCTGCTGCCTCGGTATCGAGTTCCTTCCTCGCGCGTGCCAGCGCCGCCACCGTGACACCTGCATCCGGGACAGCGCGTTCCCGCAGCAGCCGGGCAGCCTTGTCCAGATCGGCCTTGTGACGCTGGTGCTCGACAGCATGGTTCTGGGCCGCTCGCAGGACTTCCAGCCGTTCGCGCCGGCGGAGCGCGACACCCCGGGCGTGCTCCATGTCCCGTGCTGCCTTTGATGCGGCAGCGCCGGGATCCCGCTGGAGATCCTGACGGGCCCTGTTGGCATCGGTGATCTGCTCTTCCAGACGCTTCAGCCGTACGCCGGCGTGCTTGCGCACACGCTCGAGTTCGCTGACACCGAAGACGTGCCGCAGGATGCCGGTACGGATGGCACTGGGCGCCTTGAGGAGGATGTCGAGCTCTCCCTGGCGCGGCATGACCGTGCGGACGAAGCCGTCCCCGTCCATCCCGATGATCTCGGTGACCGCCGTTGTCACCGCGTCCTTGTGATCGACCCGCATGCCGGGGTCGTCCTCGGACAGGCGCTCGAGCACGGCCTTCGGCCTCGTGCCGTCCGCATACAGAATGCGGCGCACGCTCCACGCGCGGCCACTCGCCTCGAACTCCAACGCCACGTGCATGCTGGGCGAACCCTGGCTGATCAGCTCGTAGGCGGCCTGGGGGGCCTTCGACCACGAGCACATCCCGTACAGGGCGAAGACGATCGCCTCGAGGATGGTGGACTTGCCCACGCCCGTCTCGCCGAGGATGGCGAACAGACGCTTGCCGGTGAAGTCGATGGTGCAGGTACCGGAGTAACTGCGAACACCCGTCAGGGTGAGCCGCAAAGGCTTCACGATGCCTCCGCCCAGGTGTCTTCCAGCGCAGCGCGCAGCAGTTCCTCGGCCGGGGCCGGCGGCGGTGCCTCGTCGTCGACTTCGTTGAACAGATGGATGAACGCGGTGACCGTGGACTCCACGGCAGCACCGCTCAGTCCCTCCCGCGCCAGATAGGCGCGCAAAGCGTCGGGCAGCGCCGGCTCGTCGCCGGGATCGAAGTCGAGGACGGCGTTGGTGGCCGCCTCCCGGGCCAGTGCCGGCTTGACGACGATCGCGTGCGGCACGATCTCGGCGATCTTCTGGCTGAGGGGCACATCGGGCTCCTCGCCGGTGATCAACGGCTTGAGGAAGGTTCCGTCGTACTGGGCAGCCCCAGCCCTCAGTTCGTCCAGGGTTCCCTTGAAGTTGGCCAGCCGCCGGCCACTGGAAAGCCGACGGGTCCGTACCCGCACAGGCCGCCCGGGGTCGGCGTCGACGATGACGACGCTCTTGGAATCATTGGCCTCGCCGAAGTCCATGGGCAGCGGACTGCCCGCGTAGCGGGCGGTGAACTCGGGGCCCCGCACAGCCTGCGGGCGGTGAATGTGCCCGAGGGCTGTGTACGACACCTCCGGCAGATCCTCGACGGCGGTCTCGAAAGACTCGTCCACGGCCCGTTCGCTCGGGGAGCGCCCGGCGCCCGTGACGTACACGTGGGCCGTGAAGAACAGGACGTCCCGGTCGGGGGCGTACCCCTCGCGCATGGCCTGCGTCAGCTCCGCCTGCAGCTTCCGCATCCCCTGGGCGTAGGCGCCGTACGACGTGCCGGCCGCGGACCGCTGCCAAAACCGGTTCGGATGTACGAACGGCAGTGCAGCCAGGCGGATTCGCTGCTCGCCACCGCAGGCGTCGAAGGTGAAGACACCCCCTTCGTGTGCCGGGCGGAACCGGTCGACGAAGAACAGGCCCCGTCCCACCGACGAGCCGGTCATGAGATCGAAGAACTCGAAGTACGTGGGGGAGTCGTGGTTCCCGGCCACGACCACGGTCGGTGCGACAGCGGCGAGTTCGGCCAGCGTCCGCATGGCGCGGATCAGATCCCTGGCCGTGGGACGGGAGGAGTGGAACAAATCCCCGCTGTGGACGATCAGGTCCGGCCGGCTTTCCTGGGCGATCGCCACGATCTCGGCTAAGACGGCGTCGAAGTCCTCATTGCGTGGATGCCCGTGCAAGGTGTGGCCCAGATGCCAGTCGGAAGTGTGGAGCAGTCTGCTCATTCCTTCATGCGCCCTTCGGAAGCGAGGCGTAGGAGGGCACCGGTGGTGCCCTTATGAGCCCGGGACTGTACACCAGAAACACAGGGCAAAATGAGGACACATGAGTGGCTGCTAGCATGCGGGCATGCACGAGCATCTGGTCGCGCTCGAGGAACGCATGCGGCAACTGCAGCAGGCGATCCGGCAGGCGCTCACGCAGCACGACCATGCCCAAGCAGCAATTCTCCGCACGGAGTTGAAGCGGACCCAACGAGCCTGGGACGTGCTGTGCGACCCGGACGACGCTGCGGACAACGCCCAGCCCGAGCCCGCACCACCGACAGCCCCTGAACACAGCTGGGGCGGGCAGCCCGCGCGCGACCAGGCTCGCCAGGCGCTGACCCTCCTCACCGTCCCCGCTTCGCCCAGACTGCTCAGCCAGGTCCACCAGGCATTCTTCTCCGGCCCACTGAACACCGCGCGCCTGACCACCCTGCGCCGCGACGAGGAACGCTCCTTCCGCTCAGCCCCCTACGCCCGCCCCTACTACATCTGCTCCGCTCTGACGTCCGACCTGCTCTCACCCGCCCGGGCCCTGCTCGCCCTGAGCACCTGGCCACTGGAACAGCGCATCGTGGGACCACTCACCCCCCGAGTCCACTTCCTCACCTCGGCCCTGAAAGTCGCGGACGCCGCCGAACACCTCGCCGGCGACACCGAGATGCCGCAGCCCCTCCAGCAGCTCCTCCTGCACTGCAGCCGCAACCTCAACGGCTACAGCCCCCGCGGCCCGCTCGACCTTGAGGCGCTACGCCAGGCCGCGGCAGCCGAACTGGAGATCCACGCCGACGAGGACGCCGACACCCGCGCTGAAGCAGCCCTGCGGGTACGCCACCAACTCGGCGACGTGGAACAGAACTTCGGCAACACTCTGCGCAACGTATCCCGCCAGTCCCGGACTGCGTGACTACCACCCCAACCGCACGACGTGTGCCCCGTCCCTCTCGAGGAAGCAGTGAGTACGCTCGACGCCCGACTGAACGAGTTACGCGGAGCCGCACCGCCCCTTGCGCACAACGCACGAACCCTGGCCGCCCTGACCGCCAACCCGAGCTGCGACCGCCGCTCCCTGCTCGACGCGGCCGGCATCGACAAAGACGCCCTCGCTGCCCACCTGGGCCTCCCACGACCGCTGACAAAGTCCCAGCTCGCCCTCGACTACGGCATCGCCTTCGAACGCCAGGTCACCGACCAGGCCGGAGCGACCCTGGTACCGCTGCTCCGCCAAGCCCTCGGCCTGACCCTGCCCGAGGCGTCCTACAAGGACGTCAACAGCGTCGGCAGCGACGACGACAAATCCCCCCTCCGGCTACGCCACACCCACACCCGCTCGCTCATCCTCAGCGCAGCACACCGCAGGTCGAAGCCCTACACCCTGCTCGACCACCCCGTGCTGACGCTGACCGTCGCCGACCACCAGGCATACCTCGAACCCGACATCATCGCCTTCCACCACGAAGGCGTCTTCCACGTCGTTGAGATCAAATCTTTCCCCGTCATCCACGGGCAGCCCGACCCCATCAAGGCCACCGCGGCACTGACCCAGGCCGCCGCCTACGTCCTGGCCCTGCGTGAACTCCTCGCCGGCGACGGCCTTCCAGCAGACCGCGTCTCCGACACCGTCATCCTGGTCAACCCGCGCAACTTCACCCCCCACCCCACCGCCACCCCCTACAACGCCTCCCAGCAGATCAAGCACCTGAGCCGCCACCTCGGCAGACTCCGACGCCTGCCCGAACTGCTCGACAACCTTCCTGCGGGCACCACCTTCGACCTGGCACCCGGCCCCGACACCAGACCCACCCGCCCCCAGGGCGAACTCGTCGCCGCACTCGCCACCACGCGCCCGCACTACACCCCCCACTGCCGCCACCACTGCGACCTGGCCCCCCACTGCCGCACCGAGGCCCGCAACCAAGGCAGAACCGAAGCCCTCGGCACCACCGTCCGCGACCACCTGGCAGGAATCGACACCATCGCCACAGCCCTCGCCCTCACCGACGGACACCTGCACCCCTCACAGGACCAGGAAGACACCGCCCAGGCCCTGCGCCACGCACAGCGCATCCACGCAGAACTCCAGAAAGACCCTGCATGAGCCTTCTGGCCTCACTCCTGCGGATGCGCGCCCACTCCACCGGCAACGTCCAACACGCCGGCCAACTGCGCCACCTCCACCTCAGCGACCAACCGCTGATGCTGCTGGCGCTGAAGCGAACCGGCCCCGCAGCACGACCGCTCGCCGTCATGCTGGGCACCGATCCGTACCGCCCCGAGCTTCTGGTCGCGCCTCCCTCAGGAAGCACCGCCCCCATGCTCGCCACCCTGGCAGACACCGTCATCGCGTACATCGACGCCTGCCGGCAGCGCAGCGAGCACCTGCCCGCCACCTCCACCAAGCCGGCACGCCAGCGGTACACCGACGCACCCCAGATCCTCGTTCCCAACCCCCAGACCGTGGAGTACCTGAAAGTCCTCGGAGACGACCTGAGATTCCGCCGTGCCGACGATCGGACTCCCGGCTCCCGATCCGCCCAGCGCCTGGGACACTGGCTCACCTATCTCACCGACCGCTCCGACATCCCCGGGTCAGCCGCCCTCATCCCCGTGACCGACTTTCTCGGCATGCACTGGATCACCGGCCAAAGCCCCCTGGAGGACGAGGACTTCGCCACGCTACTGGCCTGGATCGACCCGCCCCGCCACGCAACCTCGGGACGCGACGCCGCCGACGAGGCAGCAGACCCGGCCGCCCACCAGCCCGCGGGACCCGCCACCGACGCAGCCTTCGACAACGACCAACTGGCGCCCCTGTTCCACGCCTACGCCCGCAACCGAGAGCAGGAGCGCACACGCACCCTGCAAGAACTCAACCGCCTGCTGGCCACCTGCATGCAGCCCACCTGGGACCACATGTGGCACGCCTACACACTCCTGCAAGCCCTCCCCGAAGCCAAGAGCACCGCACGCCGATGGGACCACGAACGCACCGCATTCACCGACGAATGCACCTACCTGACCCAGGACGGACGCCCCCGACCGGCCCGCGAACAAGCCGTCGCCACCGCCGTCCGCCTGGCCCGCATGGAACACGCAGCCACCGCCTTTGCCGCCGAACGCGCCGCCGACGACCCCTTCGTCCGGGCAGAACTGCGCACCACCGGTGACGCCTTCGGCGGCCCCGTCACCACGATCGAGCCCCAGCACACCCTCCGCGGACCCACCGGACGAACTCAATGGCGACCCCGGATCACGGTGTCCACCACAGACCCCGTGCACATGGAGCCCGGCCAACTCCTGGCCTGCCACACCCACCGCAACGCCCGCTACACGATCTGCCGAATCACCCCGGCAGACGGCGACACCCTCGTCGGGCTCGAGATCACCGCAGGCATGGGCACCGTGGCCCGCCCCAACCACGCCGTCCTGCCCGAATCCGGCGCCTTCCTCGTGTTCACCCACGCGCCGGACCACTACCGGATGCCAGAATTCCCCGCACGAGACCAGACCCCCTGGACCCATGGCGGCCCTCCTCCCGACCATCCGCACCCCAACGACGGCAACGAGAACGAGGAAGAGCAGTGACACCGCCTCGCCGGCCGTCTCCACAGCAGCAGACGGACAAGGCCACCCGCGCCGTCCTGGAGCAACTGCCCGCACTCACCCACCGCGGACTCGTCGTGGAAGCCCCGCCCGGCGCCGGCAAATCCACCCTGGTCGCCCAAGCCGCCGACGCGCTCACGCAATCCAGCGGCCCCTGCCCCGTCATCGCCCAGACCAACAGCCAGGTCGACCACCTCGTGCGGCGATTCGCCCACAACCACCCGCACCTTCGAACCGCCCGGTTCACCGCAGTCGATCACACCGCCCCGGACGACCTGCGGGCACACTCAGGCGTCCGCATCGGCACCCGCATCGAAGACCTCGAACGAGCCGCCGACGTCATCGTCGGCACCGCCACGAAATGGGCAACAGTTACCGACCGCCGATGGCCGTGGGGGGTCATCGACGAGGCATACCAGATGCGCTCCGACATGCTCCTGAGAACCGCTGATCTCTTCGACCAGACACTCTTCGTCGGAGACCCCGGCCAGCTCGACCCCTTCTCCACCGTCAGAACCGACCGCTTCGCAGGCATGCCCCATGACCCCATGCACAGCGCAGTCGCCGTCCTGATCGCCAACAACCCCGACCTGCCCATCCACCAACTGCCCGTGTCCTGGCGCCTGCCGCCCTCAGCCATCCCCTTGATCAGCAACGCCTTCTACCCCCTCACACCCTTCCAGGCCGGAAGCAACGAAACCGACAGAACCCTCACCTTCTCCATCGCTGGCATGCGCACCCCCGCCGACCACGTCATCGAGCACGCCGCCCGCACCGGATGGGCACTGTTCGAACTACCGGCGCGCACCACCCACCACCTCGACAACGAAGCCCTCCACGCCGTCCTCGACATTGCCGAACGGCTGCTGGCCCGAGGCACCATCGCCACCAGCGAGGAGACCCCCGAGGGACACGTCCTGCGCCCCGACGACATCGCCATCGGCACCACCCACCGCAGCCAGGCTCACCACCTCCGCGCACTCCTGGCCCGCCACCACCCCCAACTCCACGGCATCACCGTCGACACCGCCAACCGGCTCCAAGGCTGCGAACGCAAAATCACCATCGTCTTGCACCCCCTCTCCGGCCGCGGCGACGCCTCCGCCTTCCACCTGGAAGCCGGCCGCCTGTGCGTCCTCACCTCACGACACCGCCACGCCTGCATCGTCGTGGCCCGCGCCGGCATCGCCGAACTCCTCGACGCCCACCCCTCCAACACCCCTGCACGTCCCGGACCCGCCTCCAAGATCCCCGACGGCTGGGAGGCCCACCACGCCGTCCTCGCCCATCTGACGCAGCACACCATCCATGCCCAGGCGCGTCCGCGTCGCCGCCGCGAATGAGTCGATCCCCACCCACAGACGGTCCGGGTGATGTCGTTGCAGAGCAGATGCCGGCCCTGGAGAAGGGCCACCTCGTAACCCAGGAGAGGCGCCCCGCATTCCACAGATGCGGGGCGCCTCGCATGCGCGGGCGGGATGGATCGGCCCAGCCGCCGAGCGGCGCCGTCCGGGCCGACCCCGGGTAGGTCAGAGCTGCCGACTGGTCAAGAGCGCACGCCCCCGCCCCGATCCCCGCGGGGTCCAGAGCCAACGAGCGAGGTCTATTTGGCCAAGCCCGCAAGGTCTGCTCGCTACCCGGGGGAACCCACGAGACGTCACGCAGCGGCTGAGAACTGCCGGCCACTCGAAGCCGAGTCGCCCGATCATAGTTCATTCTTGACCCATGCCCTCAGGTGTGGTCGGGTAGGCATGTGACAACTCCCGCAATCCGCACGACGCTTCCAACGGTTGAGGTACTGAACCTGCTACTGGAGGCTTCGGCGGACGATCCGCCGTGGGCGTCGAGGGTGAGCGAGCAGGCCGGCCTGGGCAAGAGCACCGTCTCGCAGATCCTGGCCAGGCTCGCCGCATTGGCGTGGGTCGTGCTTCGGGATGAGCAGGGTCCGCATCCGGGTCGTCCGCCGCGGGTCTTCTGCACGCTGACCGGGGAGGGACGCCGTCAGGCAGAAGGGGTGCTGGCCGCGAGGGGCGCTCGCCGCCAGCCCCGTGCGCACAAGCCGACCAGTGCCTCAGTGACCCGTGAGGTCTCGACACAACATGATGCTCGCCGCCCCGTTCAATCCGATCCCAGCGCTTCGCAAGCCGGCGAGAAGGCACTCCACCAGCAGGACTCGCGCCCGCGAATGCTAGGCCACTGGCCGATCGATTTCTCAAGCCTCAAGAAGCGCCTTCCCGCAGCCGCTGCTCCTTCCGAGCCAGAAGACGATGTCCCGGAGAGTGACTCTGTTGTGCAGCTGACTGCGCTCAGGGAAGCGCTCAGGACCCTCCAATCCGTCAACAGCACGCTTACGAAGGGCTTCGTCGCCCGGAGCGCCGTCGCTTCTGCTCACAAAATGGAGCACGAGGAAATCATGCGCGACATGCTGATGGCAGCTGTTGACATTCGAGGGAAAGCCTTCCGGGCCCACAACTACTGACGGCTCGACAACTCAGACCGCACGTCTGAACAACGTGATGGCAACGGTGCAGCACCGTTGCCATGCCACTGCAGAGATGCCATCACCGGGCTTGCGCGACACGACGGACAGCAGGCAACGCGGGAGCGGGTCTTCCCGCACCTGATCGCAACCGTGCGGAGTCAGCTCAGGTCCCGTGGATGCCAACCCGGCGGCATCTTCGGCAGTCCGATCAGGGCATCGATGCCGAGGTGTTCCAGCAGCAGGGCCTTCAGGTTCCGGCCGTCGATGAGCTCGAGCCGATTGCGCGGTGCGAAGTCCGTGCTGCTCTTGCCGAACCACGCGGTCGTGACCACGATGCCCTTGGAAGCACCCGTGTCATTCACGAGCCCGGCGACTGCGCGGACTGTGTCCGCAGGTACGACGTTCTTCGTGCGCTTGGCCTGGATGATGCACTGCGTACTGAGGAGCGGCTGCTCGATCACGGCCACAGCGTCGATGCCGTCATCGCGGGATGCCTGAGTGACCCACGACTTCAGCCCCGCCTTCTCGAACAGCCGCCGGATAAGGTGCTCGAACTCTGTTGGATCCATCGCGAGCAGATCGGGCCGGCTGTCGAGGCCTGCGACGACGTCCCGCCCCGGCGCGAGCTTGTACCTGCTCAGGTCGAAGGTGACGACCGGCGGAACGGGCTCCAGGTCGTAGGGATGCTGCGAGACAACGGCACCGAGATAGCGCAGACTCTCCACAGGATCGAGCTCGGGTTCGTCCAGTACGAGTTCGCCGAACGCTTCCCGGCTCACTCTGAGGCCGATCAGGCACGGTTCAATCGCCTTCCCGGTCGCCCGGTCCTTCGCGCGGACGATCCCGTTGAAGGCGACGCCGTCCACCAACTCCGATGGCGTCACCGCGAACGTCTCGTCGATCGCCCGCAGCGCCACACACGCGACCGCGTTCCTGTACAGAGACCGGCACTCCGATTCCTTACGGGGCTGCGGCACCACGGCCGGGGGAGCGGCAGCCTTGAACCGGTACCCCAGGACCGACGGCACGACCGCCTGAGCCGGCAACTCGATCTCAAGCACCAGCTCCCGCGACTCCGGAGCGAAACCCACCCGCCTGGCACCTCCGAGCCCCGCCGGGTACGCGATGTGCGCGAGCGCACCCTCCACACCGACCGTGAACGCCTCGAGGTCCCCTTCACCCAGTGCCCGCTCCACCCGCAAGCGATGATCGTGCAGGTCCACAGGACGCACCCGAAGCACCGACCTGAGCTCCTCCACCTGCGCTGCAATCTGCGCCGTGCGGGCCTCGGCCTCCTGGCGCATGCTCTCAGCGCGGTCCTGCTTCGCCCGCCGCTCGGCAGCTGCCTTCTCCCGGTCCTCGGCACGCCGCTTCTGCTCGGCTTCACGAGCCCGGGCGGCCTCGCGCCTCTCCAGATCCCGAACGATCTGCTCGGCCCGGCGCGAATCGGAAGTCTGCCTCGTCTGCTTCTCCTTCTGTTTCCGGGCCCATGCCTGCGCCTGCTCCCGCTCCCGCCGGGCATCCCTCTTGGCTCGCTCGGCCGCCGCACGCTCTGCGGCTCGCGACTGACGCGCCCGCTCCTGCTCCTCGTGCTTGGCTGCTGCTGCCTTCGCCTTCTGACGGTCCCGATAGGCCTGTACGAGCTGTGCCGCCAGAGACTTCCTCTGAGCCATCCGCCCCCCACAAGTCAAAGCACTAGAACTGCCCCGGGCGAAGGATTGGCAATCCCGAAGACAGGTCAGTGACTCGAACGCAAAGAACTTGACCGTTTCCCATCTGCCGACCTGCAGCACACTGACCGCCTGCGGTGTGGCCGGGCCCATACTCGGTCCCGGCTCCACTGGGCAAACCGCCGGCAGGCTGTTTGCGAGCAGGACCCGAACACCGGCGGCAACTGCCGCCGGGTGCAGCCTGAGGTGGCCGCGCCGTTCCAACGACTCCGCCTGCACATTTGCCAGGTGGCCAAGAACCACGAAAGCCATGGGGACACCGAAGAGCAGTCCCGTGAAGCTGGACATGAGATTAGTGAGGAAGCCGCGGTTATCCCACCATCCCTGGCCGTCTCCGTACACGCCCAGGAGGGCAGCAACCATGCCAAGAGGGACGAGGACCCAAGACAGCAGCCGAATGATCCGCGGTGCCTCACGCCATGCCGAACCGATCCCGCCCATGTGCCCCCTGCTTTAGCCCCCGACTGGAGACGACGGCCGCAAGGTGGCTGCCGGTTCCCGGCAGCCATCTCCAGGAATGCCCTATTCCCGACTGCGGGTCGACGGCTGATGGCTCGTCGGCCACCCGCCCATACGAAGGAGCCGGGCCCACCGTCTCCATCGGAAGCACCAGTGACATCACAGGGAAACCGGCAGCTCTCGAAGGCCGCGGCTGCGCAGAGAATCAGTCCACTGAAGTGCGTCAGCGGTGCCCATCAGCGACAGTTCCGGGAAACGATGCATCAGGGAGCTCACGGCGATGCTGTTCTCCAGGCGGGCAAGAGCCGCCCCAGGGCAGTAGTGAGCGCCGTGACCGAATGCGAGATGACCATTGCTGTCTGCGCGGGTGGGGTCGAACGTCGTCGGCATCGCGAACTGATCGGGGTCACGGTTCGCCGAGGCCCAGGACAGCCAAATGCGCTCGCCAGCTGGGATGGTCGTTGTGCCGATCCGCACGTCCTGTTTGGCGAAGCGCCGGACAGCAAGCATCGCTGGGGAGTTCCAGCGCAGCGCCTCCTCCGTCACTGCATCCATGCTCAGCCCACCAGTACGGACAGCAGCCAGGTGCTCCGGATAGGTGAGCAGAGCCAGCACGGTGGTGGCGATCAGGCTCGCGGCGTTGTGGTAGCCGCCGAAGAGCAGCAGAAAGGCCATGGCCACCAGTTCGTCCTCGCCCAGGCGGTCTCCCTCGTCGCGGACGGCGATGAGCGCAGAAAGGAGGTCATCGCTGGGCGCCCTTCGCTTGCGGTCAATGAGATTGACCAGGAAGCGGTGCATTTCCCGCATGGCTTCTCGGGATCGCACTGCGGCGTCGGGAGCTGAGGACTGGAGCGTATCTGTCCACTGTCGGAAGTCGGGGCGGTTGTTCTCGGGTACGCCCAGCAGATCGCAGATCACGGCCATGGACAGGGGCATCGCGAGGTCGGACACGATGTTCGCGTGGCTGTGAGGAGCCATCCGGTCCAGCAGCTCTCCGGTGACCCGCCGTATGGAATCCCGTAGGCATTCCATACGGCGGGGCGTGAACGCAGTCCCCACCAGGCGTCGCAGCCGGGTATGGGCCGGGGGGTCGGTGTTGAGCAGGTGCGCGTCGAGCTCGGGAGGCATGGAAGCACCCTGGTTGCCGACGGTCCGCCCATGGCACTTGTTGACCGACAGCATCGGGTCCTTGGTCGCGGCACGCACGTGTCGGTAGCCGGTGACCAGCCAGACCGGAACCCCGTCCGGCGCTACAGCCTGGTGGACCGCAGCCGTGCGGTGCAGCGCCGCGTAGGCGGCGTGTGGGTCGGTCAGGAAGGATTCGTCGAGGGCGACTGGATCCTGGGGCGCCGTCACGGGGTCTCCTTGCTAGTTCGAAGGGGGTTCGACGATGAGCCGTCCACGACCTGGTAATTGGATGGCACACGACGGAGGGCTGCGGCTACCAACGGGGAAGTGGTAAATGCGTGTGCTATCGCGGCCAGTGAGGAGATCTCCTCACTGAGCTCGCCTGTCGTCGTGGAGAGCTCCACGGTGTCAGCTCCGGGCACTGGAGTGTCCTGGCGCTTGGCTCGCATGGCGGCGGAAAGTACGGCGGCGTCCACGACGGCCTGGCGCGCCTCGTCGTCGAGGGCCGCCTCAGTGGCGAGCTCGTGGGCGACGGTTGCTATTTCCGGGTCGAAGTAGGGCCGTAGTTCCCGCTCCCCGTCGCGTATCTCAATGACCGCGCGGTACAGCCGTTGCTTGAGGGCAAACACCTTCCACGCAGCTGCCAGGCGTGAACTGGGCACGGGGGCGTATGCGATGTCGGGGCGTACTTGAGCGATGGCGTGCCACAGAGGCTGCATCCGTAGGTAGCACCGAAATAGATGCCCACTCTGCTCCAGGCGGGATCCCCACGCAGGCAGTGTGGACCCGCTTTGGTGCAGGAGAGCGCTAATGACAGCCAGCAGGGGCCCGATGACTACATTCGCGAAGTTCAGGAAGTCGTATCCGAACCACAGTGCGAGCAGGGACGGAACCTTCGTGGCGAACATGGCCAGCCCGCACATAGACCCGAGCATGGTGATATTGAGTCCGCGTCGGGTCCAAGGCATGCCGTCGACCATCGCCGCGTATTTGCGCAGCATGAGGATGTTGGCGATCAGGCCGGCGGCGTAGCAGGTGTTGTAGATCAGCTGGAAGATGGCGATCGACGGCGTGGTCGCGTAGTAGACGTCGAAGTCAATGGGCCGGTTAACCGGTATGGACGCGACCAGGAAAAGCACGATCATGCCGGGAATGATGAGCGCGTACAGCGCCACGAGCCATCGCGCCGTCCGCCACGCCTCCGCCCGATCCTGCTGCCAGAATCGGAGGATGAGCTGGGAAGCCAGGCTTTGGATAACGATGCACGGATACGTGATCAGCGTCCCGATATTGGGTACGTCGGTCGCCTGGGCAAGATGGTCTTGCAGCCAGGGCATGCCACCCAAAAAGGCCACGATAGTGATGCAGCGCGTGACGACAAGAGCGAGAAGCTCCGGGCTCCGCTCCTTCCACCAGGCCATGGCCTTGGCCGCGGTGACCACCGCGCCGGAGCATGCGCACACCAAATAGAGGACATTGAAGAGATCGGCCCAGCCCGCGTACTGGGTAGGGACGGGTGGATAGGAGTTCAATCGAGGTCCTCACGTTGTTCGAGAGACCGCTCCAGACGGCGAGCTATTCCCGCCGCGTTCGGCACGGGAGTCCATCTCTTTGGTAGCCGCCAGCGACCAGCTCGTTCGAGAAGCAGAGACGCGATGAGTTCGGCTTCCTGCTCCTCAGGTTCTGTGTAGCGAGTCCGGCCGAGCATCGCCCGCACTACCTGCGGGTTGAGGTTGGGGAGCAGCAGGCGTGACACCTCATCGCCCATCGTTGGCGTCGCGTCGTGCTCGGAGAGCAGATGGCCGATCTCATGCAGGATGATGTGTTCCTGGTGCACCCTGCTGGTGCGCCGCTCATAAACGATGGCGTCGTAGGAATCCGTGTACAGCCACAGACCGCTCACGCTTACCGGCATGTCCATCGGTACCAGTCGGATCGGCCGTCCACGCCGGTCACCGATCCCGTCGCACAACGCCTTGACGTCGAACGGCGTGGATATCTCAAGATTATCGACTATCTTCCTGCAACGTTCGCGCAGGCGTTTCGTGGATCTCACATCCTGCTCCCTCTCACGGGACCGCCAGACCACCCAGGCGAATGGCGACTGCTGCTGAAGTCCATACCCCTCACTGTTCATGCTCACGTCGCGCTAGTAAGTGGGACCGCGACCGAACCTGACCAATTCCGTCTCGGCGTCCAATGGCAAGCGCCCTGGGTAAGGGCTCGTAGGACCATCTTGAGGTTGAGTGAGGGGTGGGCCAACGGCGAAAGCGTCGCGCGCCATCACTCGGAATGGCCTTCCTGTGCGCTCAGCTGGGCGTCGCCGGAACTGTCCAGAAGGGGCAGCGTGTCACTGGCAGCTTGCGCGGTATCGACGAGTTGGCTGAGCAGAGCCGTCAGCTGGTCCACTGCGGGATTCGCTATCCCGTCGGAATGTGACGCCCGCAGCGCTACGCTTCCCACCTTCCCATCGCGCAGGTTCTTCACCAATTCCAGCTCGGAGTTGATCTGCTGGAAGACGTGCTCGTCGAGGAAGTACGCGTGGCGCTCGATGCCCAGGCTGTGCGCGATCTTCGCGATGATCTCGATGGTGAGGTTTGTCCCATCAGCCGACTCGGCTGCCGACAGAGTCCGCTTGGAGACCTGGGTACGTTCGGCGAACGCATCCAGGGTGAACGGTCCTTGCGGGTGGTTCTTCCGGATGTATCGCAGCCGGGAGGCGATCGCCGCCTTCGCTGCTTGCACGTGATTGTCCAGGGCTTGAGGTGCGGCTTCCGCCGGCTCGCCAAGCTGATCGTTCATTGCCACTCACCTCCGTTGCAGTATGTTGCACTACGAAGCAACTTGTTGCAATCCACCGGGTGGAGAACCTATGGTCATCAGGACCGAAGCATCTCTGAGCCGAGCGGAACATGCTGGCCGGATGTCAGCACCGCGCCGACCCGGTGCGGACCACAACTCAATCGGCCATCTCAGCAGGGGTGACCGCATCTCAGCAGGGGTGACCGCGTCGTCGCCTACTGCCTTCGCCGACGCGCTTCACGGCAGCCGGCAATTGACCTCCTGTCATGCGCTGATCATTTCAGTAGCCTGCCATTGGTGGCGTGGAACCCGGTTGCCCACTTCCGGGGTTCAGCTCTATACAAAGGGGGAACCATGCTTGACCTGCTAGGTCTTGACGCCGTCGCTGAATCCGTTTACAGGGCAATGCTGGTGCATCCGCAAGCGGGGGTGGAGGCCCTGAGAGTCCAGTTAGGGATCTCGGAAGAGAAAATACGTACCGCTCTTGACCGGCTCAGTGAATTGGCACTCGTGCGGCCTTCGGCCAATGATCCGCGCCAGATGCATGCTGTCAGCCCTCAACTCGGCATGGAGATGCTTCTCGCTCAACAGCAGGCCGAACTGGCGGCTAGGCAGCAGCGTGTCGAGGCGAGCAGGGCCGCAGCCGTCAGGCTAATTTCAGAGTTTGCGCACCAAAAACCCGGTGCAGCCGAGACCGACGTGATAGATCTGGAAGGGATCGATGAGATCCGAGACCACCTGGTTGCTCTCAACAGCGACGTCAAAGAGGAGTTCCTGACCTTCGCGCCTGGTGGCCCGCAAACTGCCGCGAACATGCAGGCCTCTCGACCGCTGAACCAGCTCCTTCTAGAACGCGGTATCCGGATGCGTACCGTTTATCTTGACAGCATTCGCAACGACCCACCCACCGTAGCTCACGCTGAGTGGCTCACATCGCTCGGTGGACAGGTCCGCACCGCCCCATTACTTCCTACACGTATGATCATCTACGACCGCCGTACTGCTGTCATTGCAACTGACAGCGACAACACCACAGTCGGAGCCGTAGTTCTCAGCGCCCAGGGCTTGATTGCCGCACTTTGCGCTCTGTTTGAGAGCGTGTGGCAGACGGCTGAGCCGTTGGGTGCTCCTCGGAGAAGAGACGCTGAGGCTGATCCGCTCACTCCTCAACAGTCGACAGCCCTGCGGCTGCTCGCTCAGGGCTACACCGACGAGACCATCGCTAAACGGCTCGGCGTATCGACACGCACTGCGCGGCGAATCGCTACGGACTTGATGGCACATCTCAACGCACGCAGCCGCTTTCAAGCTGGGGCCCATGCAGTTCAACACGGTTACCTTTCTACCGTGCCCGATTGACGTGCGTACGGCCCAGGCGGCTTGCTTGCATGGCTCAACTCTCTTTTCTCAGCCTCTCCTCCTGTCTCCCCTTGTTCCCGTGGAGTCAGGATGGCTGAGTACGTGTTTGGCTGCTCGTACGAGGGTAGGGTTCGATGCCGTCGGAGTCCCTTCCGGGTCATGGAGAACGTCCTCCAGCCCGATGCGTGTATCCAGATGAAGCCTCGCTGCCATCCGGAGGACAGACCAGGCTCCTTCATTCTCGCCATGCAGCAAGATGGGGGCTCTGACCCCCCGCAGGTCACTGAGCAGTCGTTCGCCTGTTAGGGTTGCGGTCTTCGCTGATGAATTCATGACCTCAGCCAAGACTCGAATTACAGAGTCAGCGAGTGGAGAGACGCGGAATCGGGTGGCCGCGTCAGTGCCCGAGTAGATTCCCGCCTCGACGCCGATGTCCTTCTCGAGGAGGGCGCGGACGACCAACTCCACCCCGTTCTCGTGCCAGTTGGCCGAGGCATAGTCGGGTAGCGCAGTCCATTGGCGGACGAGCTCCGCTCGCAACTGCGGATCCGGCGTGGTCCAGGCGCCTGTTGTGACCCCAATCGGGATTCCTGGGACAGCAGCCCGAACCTTGGTGACCGTTTCAGCCACAATGGCGGGATCGAGCGTATCGGTGCCGTCAGGTTTTTTCGGGTGGAGGTGAACGGCTTCGGCACCTGCCTTTACCGCGTCTCGTGCAGCGACGGCGAGTTCGTCAGCAGAGATGGGAAGCAGTGGGCACTCTGCTCGGTTCCGGGAGCCATTCAGGCATACCTGCAACATGTGGCGATGATGACAGAGCCTACTGGCACCGGCGGCGGTCATCCTCCGTCTCCCGGTTCCCGAAACCGCATCTGAGGCAGCCAGGGCAGAAGCCGATCGGGGCGCGGGCTCGCCCGTGCCCCGATCGGCTTGGGTTCCTCTACACCTGGGTACCGGCGGGTTCCGCCAAGGGACGCAGGATGCTCTCGGCGGTCTGGTTCAGTGGCAGGATCCAGGCGCTGCGGTCGAGCTGTCGGCAGCCCCGGCGGAGTTTGACGTCTCCTGCGGAGACCGAGAAGTCGAGGGTGGACACTCCGTGGGCGTAGGCCCATTGGATGGCAGCGTGGTAGACGGTCCCGAAGTAGACGGGAGCTCCCGCGCATGCGTCCTGATCGAATCCTGCCTGCCTGAGGTACGCGGTGTCGCCGTGGCGTACGAGGGAGGCGAATCCGATCGGGGCGCCCTTGCGCTCTGCCTGCACCAGCAGGACGTCGTCCCCGAGGTGGTCGAGGTAGGCCTGGTGGAGGGAGCGTGCCTCTTCCTGGAGATAGTTGCTGCCGTGGCGGCTGTAGAGATCGAGCTCCATTGGCACGATCCAGTCGATGTTGTCTGCCCTCATGGGGGCGACCGTGATGCGAACACCGCCGGCCTGGAGCTTGCGGGCATCAGCGGTTTCGTTGCTCCGGCGCTTGCGTGGCAATGAGCCAAGCCAGTCGCCCCAGGTGGCACCTGGGAGATCGAGAACGAAAGCGGGGTGGGAGGGGAGGCGTAGAGCCCCGTGTTCGGCGAAGGCTGCGGCGAGTGCGTGGTCGTCCTGATCGCAGTACAACGCGGCCAGGGTGGATGCCCCTCGGGATGTGGCTTCTTTAGCCGCGGTTCCTATCAGCTCGGTGAGCATCGTGGATCGGTGTGTGTCCGGCCCACCGTGCAGGAGGCGGCTGTGCCCAGGGCGGCGTCCGCCGAGCAAGTAGCTGGGTAGGACGCCGGTTCCGTCGGCGATGGGGAATCCTTGCTGCTGAAGGAAGAGGTCCAGCCGGGCGTAGGGCCAAGGGTTGCTTGTCTGGTCGAAGCGGTAGGCGGCTGCGAATGCCGTTCCACCGTCGGCATCGTGGGCCCATGTAAAGAACGGAGGTTCGGATGCGACGGCCTGCTCAGCGCGAAGCCACGCAGGGCTTGCGTAGAGGTGATCTGTGCTATCGAGGAGGTTGTGGACCGGGCTGGGCAGGCTTCCCAGCTGGGATGTGGTCTTGCTGGCACCGGACAGGGTGCTCACTGAAGGTCCTCCCGAGCTGGGTGGTGGAAGGATGGGGTCGCGGCTGCCATGACGATCCCGGCAGCGACCACGAGGATCCCGGCACCGACGAGAACAACTTGAGGTGAGGTCGCGGCGCCCAGAACTCCGGCGAGCGCGGAGCCCAGGGGCAGTCCGCCGAAGGCAAGCAGACGGTAGGCGGCCGTCACGCGGCCGAGGAGATGATCGGGCACGGCGCGTTGCCTGTAGGAGAGGGTCACGATGTTGACGAGGACGAGGAGACCAGTGCCAATCATGCCCGCGACCACGAGCGGAAGGTTCGTGGTTAGCCCTGGAGTGACCAGGCCAGCTGCCAGGCCGAGCGAGCCGATGAGCAGACAGGTTCGATTTCCTGCCTGGCGCACGAGTGCCGGTGCGAGGAGCCCGGCTACCAGGCCGCTGATGCCCGCGGAACCAAGCATCACTCCGTACTGCCCGGCGGTGAGTTCCAGCGCTCCCGGCCGCAAGGCGACGACGGGCAGGCTGGTCTGGAAAGCACCGTAGGAGATGTTGAGCGACCCGACACCGGTCGCATAGATCGCCAGACGGGGCCGGGTGAAGAGAAACGCCAGTCCATCTTTGACTGTCGTCTTGCCCTGCGGCGGGGGTTGCGGGGCTGGGCGCTGGACGATGCAGACGGCTGACAGTGCTGCCGCGACATAGAGCAGCGCGACGGCACCGAAGGCCCAGCCAAGAGCGATGCCGGCAAGCATTCCTCCCAGAGACGGGCCGACGAACAAGTTGGTGACCAATTCGGTGGCCTGCATACGGCTGTTGGCGCGTTCCAGATTTGCGCGGCTCACCACACGTGGGGTGATGCTGTGCATGGCGGTGTCGCCGATGGTTTCAGCGATGCCCAGAGTGAACGCCACCACGGTGAGGGCCGCGATACCTCCCATGTCACGGGTAACCACGAGCACGCCAGCGAGGAGGGAGAGCGTGCGCATGGTGTTGGCCGCCACCATGAGCAGGCGACGGTCGAAACGGTCGGCAATGATTCCAGCATGGAGGGCGAAGAGCACCCACGGCAGCCGGGTTGCGGTGTAGACGGCGGCTACGGCGGCTGCTCCGCTGCCCAGCTGCAGGGCAGCGATTGGGAGGGCCACCTGATAGATGCCGTCGGCCAGCGTCGCACTGCCCGAGCTCCCCCATAGCCAGCCGAATGTCCTTTCCAGGCGGGTGGTCTTGAGCGTAAGGGAGGCTTCTGCGGTTGGTGCGGACGGGGAGCTTGTCATTGACGTACTCCTTGGAGTTCGCCGCCTTCGACCTTGCGGTCGAAACGTTCGACGAAGCGCTGCTGGTTGATCAGGGCTCGGATGTGAGTTCCTCGGAAGACGACGTCTCGGGCGTCGGTGGCTTCGACGAAGAAGTGCAGCATGGTGCCATCGACGTGGGTGAGGGTGGCCTGCACTGTCACGGTCCAGCCCTCGGGGGTGGCAGCGAGGTGGCGTGCATCGGTGTGTGCGTAGCCGACCGTCATTTCGCCGTCCTCAAGAGCGCCTTCGAGGACGCGCATGGCTGCCACTTCGCCGAGCCAGAGGAGGACCGGGGTGGCGAGGACGGGTAGGTCGTTACCCCAGTTCGTCGCGCTGTCCTGTGCTCGGACGATGTGGGTGAGGTCGGCCTCGGCGCCGTCCTTAAGGGCTCGCATTCAGACCTCACTCCTCGTGGCGAGCATCTGGTTGAGGATGTTCTTGCGCTGCATCTCGGTGGTTCCGCCGGCAATCAGGGTGCCAAGCGCGTCTTGCATGTCCTGGCTGATGTGACCGCGCATGTAGCCGATGTGGCCTCGCAGCCGCATCAGGTTCTGGGCGGCTTCGACGAGCCCTTCGGAGCCGACGAGTTTCGCGACCGAGCAGCGCAGTGAGGCTTCGGCGTCGCGGTCGACGAGGGCGTCGATGCCGCTGAGGGAGACCGCTCGGGCCACCTCGATGGTGATGCGGATATCGGTGATGCGGCCTTGCACATACTGGTGATCAAGGATGGAGGCACCGAAGGCTTCTCGTTTCTGGGTAAAGCGCACGATCTCATCCAGTCGCGGCTCCAGATAGGCGGCGGCGACTAACCCGTAGAGAGCCCGGTCGAAACTGATGACGTCATAGAGGGTGGCCAGTCCCTCGCCGGGAGTACCGAGGACGGCCTCCCGCGGCAGGAACGCGTCATCGAAGTGGAGTGCGCCGGTGGGGCTGGTGCGCAGGCCGAGCAGTTGCTCCGGAGCGCCGCGGCGGACGCCGGGACTGCGCAGATTGACAAGGAAGAGGGTGATGTCGCGACGGCCTAGGTCCGGGACGCGGGCGAGTATGAGGGCGCGGTCGGCCACGGGAGCGTTGGTGATGTGGTCCTTGGCCCCCCGGAGCAGCCAGCCGTCCTCACACATGCGGGCTTGTGTGCGAGTTCGCGCAACGTCGGATCCGCCGTGGGTCTCGGTGAGTGCGGTGGCACCGATAGCGCCGCGGAGCAGCGGCGGCAAGACGTGGTCGTGGTGCCAGGCGGTGCCGTGGACGGCAATGGCGCGGACCAGGCCGGCGTGGGCGATGAGGGAGAGGGTGAAGCCCAGGTCGTCGCTGCCCCGGGCGATGCCGGCGATGGCGGTGGCGAGGTCCTTCCAGGTGCCGCCTGTTCCGCCGAGTTCGACGGGAACGCCGATGCGCCACAGGCCGTGCTGGGCAAGGCGCCGCCAGGCGAGACGGTCGAGGATCTCGGCTTCGTAGGCCTGGGCAGCGCGGGGAGCGACGTATCGGGCAGCCAGTTCGGTGAACTGCTGGTCGAGATCGAGCTCCTGGGGAGGCAGAAGAGCAACAGTCATGGTCGCATTCCTTGGACGATGAGGGGCTAGTACCAGCGGAGGACGACGGCGCCGGCAGTCATTCCGCCGCCGACCGAGGCCAGGACGACGATGTCGCCGCGGCGCACCCGACCGGCTGCGGCGACCTCGTCGAGGGTGATGGGCACCGACGCAGCGGCGGTATTGCCATAGCGGTCGACGGTCAGTGGGACCCGCTGTTCGGGCACGCCCAGGGAGGCCCCGATGGCTTCGATCATGCGAGCGTTGGCCTGATGGGTGATGAGCAGGTCGATGTCTTGAACGCCCAGGTCAGCGGAGGTCAGTGCCTCCTTGATGACCGAGGGGAGAGCATGCGTGGCGAACTCCCACACGCGTGGGCCATCCATGTGGAAGTGATGGCGGCGGTCAGCGAGCGTGCTGGCACTGGTGGGTTCGACACTGCCACCGGCGCGGATGCCGACCACGTCGAGCTGGCTGCCGTCGGCCATCAGGTGTGCGCCGAGCACGCCGAAGCCGTCGGGAACTTTTTCCAGCAGGACGGCGCCTGCGCCGTCCCCGAAGAACACGCAGCTGGTGCGGTCCTGATAGTTCAGGATTTTGCTGTAGACCTCACAGCCCACCACCAGCAACCGTTCGTACTGGGGGAAGGTATGCATCAGGCCTGCACCGGTTACCAGAGCATAGACAAACCCGGTGCACACGGCCGAGACATCGAAGGCGGGCACCGTGCCGAGGCCGATCTTGGTCTGGAGAGCGCAAGCAGTGGATGGCTGTATGTAATCTGGCGAGGAGGTGGCCACAATCAGGCCGTCCACCTGTTCGGGGCCAAGCCCTGCAGTCTGTAGTGCCCGCTGCGCGGCGGCTGCGCCGAGGTCGGAGCTGGAGGCGTCCTCATCGGCACGGCGTCGTTCGCGGATACCGGTGCGGGAGACAATCCATGCGTCGCTGGTGTCCACCACGTTCTCCAGCTCGTGGTTGGTCACCACCCGATCAGGGAGGAACGCCCCGGTGCTGCTGATACCGATGGCCATGGCGGTTTAACTCCAAGCTGCAGCATGGTGAATGCGGCCGCAGACAACGTCTTCGTGAGCTGCGGTGAACCGTTCAACCATCGATTCGATCTCGGAATCGGAGCTGATGAGTGGCGGAGCGAAGACCACGGTGTCCCCCAGGGCCCGCACCAGAAGGCCCTGCGCGGCCGCGGCATCCCGCAGAGTCGCGCCGAGCTCGCCTGCTGCCATACCGTGGGGAGTCGGATCAAATTCCACGGCGCCCATGAGGCCGTAGGCGCGGACGTCACGGACGGATTCAGCGCCGCGGAGCTTGTCCAGGGCGTTCGCCAGTACCGGGGCTGTGGCCCGGACATGGCCGGGAATGTCCCGCTCCTGCAGAATGGCGATGGTTTCGCGGGCGACCGCGGCGGCGACCGGGTGACCGGAGTAGGTGAAGCCGTGCCCGAAGGTGTGGAAGCGCTCGGCCCCCTCAGTCATCGCGTTCCACACGCGCGCGCTCACCATCACTGCAGAGATGGGCAGGTAGGCCGAGGACATCCCCTTTGCCAGGGTGATCATGTCTGGGCGCAGATCGAATTCCGTCGTTGCGAACATCGACCCGGTTCGGCCGAAGCCAGTGATGACTTCGTCGGCGATGAAGAGGATGTCGTGCCGGGCGAGGACTTCCTGGACCCGGTCGTAGTAGTTCGCCGGCGGGATGATGAGGCCGCCGGCGCCAAGGATGGGCTCGGCGATGAATGCGGCGATAGTGTCCGCGCCTTCGTCGTCGATGAGGTTTTCGAGTTCGCCGATGAGCCAGTCGACAAATTCTGCGTCGGTCAGGCCGTGAGCCGGCGGCGAGAGCGGGTCGGGGCAATGGAGGCGCAGGAAGTGCGGCAGCGGTATGCCGAAACCATGGTGGATGTGCGCGAGACCGGTGGCGGAACCCGCAGCCGTGGTGCTGCCGTGGTAGCCACGGTGGTGAGACAAGATCTTGGTGCGCCGGCGGCGTCCTAAGCTCTGGTGGTAGTACCAGGAGAACTTGAGGGCGCTGTCGTTGGCCTCGGATCCGGAATTGGCGAAGAAGGTCCGCCCCATGGGGAGGGGTGCGATCCGCGCGAGATCATCGGCGAGGGCGAGAGCGACATCGTTCGTTCGATGCCCGAAGGACCCGTAGAAGGGGAGCTTCGCCATTTGGTCGGTGGCTGCCTGGATGAGGCGGGGCTCGTTGTATCCGAGGGTGACGCACCACAGGCCGGCGAGAGCGTCGAGGTAGCGGCGACCTTGTTCATCCCAGACGCTGACGCCTTCTCCTCGGGTGATGACGTGAGGGCGTCCAAGGGCGTCGGTTGGGGTGTGCGGTTCGAGCATGGTCAGCGGTGAGTGGGGCACAGACATGGCACTCCTGCGGCGTTGAGTGGGGAAGGTTTTGGTCGGCGGTTCAGCGTCCGCCACCGACCTCCAGCACGGACCCGGTGGTGTAGGAGGCGAGGTTGGACAGCAGGAAGTACACGGCTTCTGCTACCTCGTCGGGTTGGCCGATACGTCCCAGGGGCACGGTGTGGCGCAACCGGTCGGGACGATCTGGTGCGCCGTTGGCCTGGTGCAGGTCGGTCTGCACGAGTCCGGGTGCGACGGCGTTTACACGAATGCCTTCTGGTGCGAGTTCGTGGGCGGCCCCCCAAGTGTGGGTGTTCACAGCGGCTTTGAGGGCGGCATAGTGGACCCACTCGCCCGCCCCTCCGGTCCGCGCGCCCGTGGAGGAGATGTTGATGATGGAGCCGCCTTGACCGCCGCTGCTCAGGGACATCCGCCGGGCCGCCTCGCGGGTGCACAGCAGGACGCTCCGCAGGACGGATCGGTAGGCACTGTCGGCGCGCTCGATGTCCAGATCGATGATCTTGGTGAACCCGCCAGTGGTGCCAGCGTTGTTGACCAGGGCCGTCACCGGGCCCAGCTCGGCGGTGGCCGCGTCGAAGAGCCTTTGGACGTCCTTCTCTTCGGACACGTCCCCTTGTACGGCCAGAGCGGTGCCGCCGGTCTGGTGAATCTCGGCTACCAAGGACTCGGCGGCCGTACGGCTGCTGCAATAGTTGACACAGACGGGTTGGCCCGCGCGGGCAGCACGCCGGGCAATGGCGGCGCCGATGCCACGGCTGGCCCCGGTGACGATAACCATGACTGCTCCGTCTACCCGTTGACGACGCCGAACCGGTCCTCGAGGAAGAACTCCTCAAATGCCTGCAGGCTGTGGACGTTGTGGGTCTTCAGCAGCCAGCGCTGCTTGAGGGAGTCCAGGTCCGTGATCTTGTGTACTTCTCGGCCGTGAATGACGTGGTGGTTGGAGAAGGTGACCGAGTCACCCGGCCGGGAGATGCGGACTCGCTTGTTGCGGTGGAGCGCCTCGATGAACCGGGCGAGGACGGACTTGGCCTCCTCATCAAGGCCTTTGGTGCGGCCTTCGAAGACCTTCGCGCCCTGTTCCTCGATGAGTACTGGGTGGTCCTTCGCCCGGCCCAGCTTCACCTTGGAGTTGGTCGTTGAGACATCGTCGAACGGGGTGTAGAAGCGCGGGGAGCTGAGGACCTCCAGCTCACGATCGCTGAGTTCCTGCATTGCGTGCTTGGTGACGGTGAAGGTGGAGTAGACCTCGTTCTGCGGAGTGTCGCGCAGGGTGAGAGTGTTGACGAAGTCGGGGCAGACGAAGTGGTTGGTGAAGTCGCGGTGGAACCTCAATGTCTTGAGGGTCTTCTGCGACTGGGTGTCGTACATCGACTCCTTCGGATAGATGTCGTGGAAGAAGTCACCCTTGTTGACGCTGAGGTGGCCGATGATTTCGGTGCCGGTCAGGATCGCGTACAGTCCGAGGAAACCTTCTGCTACGAAGGTGTTCTTCAACCGGTACTTCTCACCTACTGGGTCGGTGCTGCTGAAGCGCGGCAAGTGCACGTCGATCGGTGCGTTGCCGATCACGACGAAGGGCTCTTCAGCGAAGTCGCGGAGCATGGATGCTTCGCAGAAGTCCAGGAAGCGAGTAGGCAGGCGGCTGTCGCCGCGCAACCGCGCGAGCTCCTCCATGAACGTGTCGAATTTGGTGTAGGGATGCGCGATGACCTCCAGGAGAGCGTCGCGCAGCAGTTCGACTTCGGTGTCGGTGAATACGAAGTCGTAGTCGATGAACTTCATTGGTCCTCCTTGTGGCTGCCACACGGCTGGACAGATTTGGACGATCTTGCGGGATCACTGGGTGCTGAGGAGGGTGTGCTGGTCGAGGCGCTCCAGGTCGTCGCGTAGTGCGGTGTAGTCCCCGTTCCACAGCAGAACCGAGGCGGCGAAGTCCCGGATATCGGTGGAGTCAGGCAAGGTTTCCCCGATGGCCACGTTCCACGTCCACTGGTGATCCGAGGTGATTTCCGGTGTATGGATACCGGTGAGGCGGCCGGCACGCTTGGGGAAGTACACCCAGGCGGCGAAGGGCCCGGACCCAGCTAAGGCCTGGATTCGCTCGCCCCGTTGGAGTTGGAAGTGCGCTTCTTCTATGTCCAGGCCCCAGCGGATGCGTCCGGTGGCAGGGATTCGGGCAGCGGGAGCACGGGCGGCAATCTCCAAGAAGACCAGTTCCCCGTCGGGGAGCAGGAAGATCTCATGGTGGTAGACGCTCGATCGTGGCTTGTCGGAGAGGGCGTCCAGAACACGCCGGTTGAATTCGATCAGTCGTGCGTGGTGCGAGTCGTCCTCAGGTAGCGTGAAGGACGAGCAGATCCGTCCAGCGGCGTATTCGTGGCAAGGATGGAGGTACTGATTCACCCGGGCGTAGACGATCTCGCCGTCCTGCACTGCGGTATCGACGTGGTACAACTCCCCGCGGAGGTATTCATCGATCTCGTACTCAGCCCCTGGGCTACTCTCGGCTGCCCAGGTCTGTAGCTCTTCCAGGCTGTCGATACGGGCCGTGCCCACACTGCCTGACTCATTGACAGGTTTGACGAACGCGGGCAGCCCGACGGTATCGATGACCTGTTCCGTGTAAGCGTCCGGGGCGGTGCGGTAGGCGTCGCTGTCCCAGGCGATGTGGCGTGGCATGCGAATGCCGTGGCCAATCAGCGCGGCCTTCATCGCCAGTTTGTCGATGAACGGGGTCACGCTAGCCGGCTGATCTCCCGGAATCCCGAGCTTTTCCCGGACGCGGGCGACGATGCCGAGGGAGTACTCATCGTGGCAGAGCAGCCGTGCCTGGGCTGGCTCATGGCCGCCCTCTTCGAGGAGTGCGCTGACCACGGCTGCAACGGAATCCGCAGTGAAGTCACGCAGCGTGACGATCTTGTCGAACACGTCGCACCTGCCGCGTGCCGCCAGACGTTCCTGGTTGACGGGGCTGACGATGAGGATGTTCCGGCGATCTGGACGTGCCAGCACTGCGGGGTCTATTCGGAACGAGGCGACATCCTGAACCAGGATGTCGACGGATGAAACCCTCCCGGAATTACGCATATCAGAGACTCCGATCCTCAACAGACGTTCACTGCCAGCCAGAGTCGTCACCGACGGCCGAGTAGTCAAAGCCAGAATCCTCATGGCTCGCCATGGAGCCCTGAGCGGCCGCCGCAACAGTCGGCGCGGCAAGGCCGAAGGCCACAATGATCACGCCGGCAGATACTGCACTGACAATTCCCTCGCGGATCATTCCTGCAGTCCTCTCATCGGGCTGGAATTCGTTGACACGCAAGAGTCTTGCCGAGCCGGTGCGGCGCTGAAAAGAGCTTCCTGCTGGACCAATCCGGCCCTGACCTATTCAGTCCAATGGGCCGCCACCAGAAGGTGGCAACTCCACATCCAGGGCAAGCAGCGGAACCTCCGAACGGAGCAACTCCCAACTCTCCAGGAAAGGATGAATCGCTACCGTGCGCAGCCATACAGCTTCCGCTTCCGCTTCCGCTTTCACCAGAGTGCTGGCTCTCACGAAAACACCGACGACCGGGTACGGCAGCGCCTGGGCATGCACAACGACATGCTCGACGGCCTCCGCAGCAGCAGCACACGCCACGACGGCCTGCCTCAAGCTCCCCAGAAGGAAAAGGTTTGGACCTCGAGGGCGGAGATGGAGATGTACGAGGTACATGACCCAATCATGCGCGTGTTTGACGGGCGTTACTAAGCCTATCTACAGGCCGCTTCCGGCCATGGCATAAAGCGTCCCGCAAGCCAGACCCTCAGCGCAGATATGGTCCGAGCGAGGAATGAGACTCCACTGAAGGGAAATCTCGGAGACTGATTGAATTCGGTTGAAGGCGGGTGGCCATCGTTGCTTACCCGCCTGGCTCACCGACGCCAGCCCCTCACGTGTGAGTCATGTCATCTGTCGATGTGAGGTCTCAGGACTTCCTTGACGTTCCAGGAGATCGCTGAAGCGCGTGGTGCTGCTTGCAGCCGTGGTGGCGCTGCTGCCTCTCACGGCCGCTGCGGCGAGTGATCAGAGTTACCGCTACGCCCCCTGTGTACCGGCACCCCCACCCAACTCACCGGCATCGGCCCCAGTCGAGGATTTCCGCACCACATGGCTTGATCCCCAAGCAACGTTGACGGAGAAAAAGCTTACTCAGCCGCGGCAGCCCCGGTGAAGGATGTTATGACACCAGTGCCGAGCCCGATGAGGATCCAGGCTGGCTTCGGCCTCAACGGCGAAGAGACCAGGTTGGCGAGGTGGCAACCGCAACGGCACCCGCGCAAGAGCATTTCCTAACGGCGGCGGACCGGTGGGATCCGTGCCCCGCGCCCGAACGGCTGCTGCCAAGAGGTTGGTGCGAAGTGCGCGGAGACCGAACCTATCGCTATGGAGGCAAGAGCCGGGCGCGCCGTCGACGCGTCCGGAGCCCTGGCCGGGAGTGTCTAATCAACGGCGGATCTGCTGATCAAGGAGAGACGCCGAGTGAGCGAGACGATGATCGGGCACGAGTCCGTCGAGGAGTCGGCCGG
>NZ_JBEXKU010000068.1:0-41486 GCF_040609575.1 Streptomyces sp. NPDC004647
GAGGAGCGGATCGGCAAGCGCATCAACAACGAGCGCGTCGAGGAGGCCCTCTCCCTCGACCCCGACATCGTCTCCACCGCCTGCCCGTTCTGCCTCGTGATGCTGACCGACTCGGTCAACGGCAAGAAGAACGACGGCCAGGCCAAGGAATCCGTCCAGGTCGTGGATGTGGCGCAACTGCTCCTCGACTCGGTGAAGACGCCTCCGGCCGACCCGGCGGACGAGGCCGAACCGGCGGACGAACCAGAACCCGAGCCGGTGAAGTAGCCCGTACGGCCCCACGGCGTACTGAAACGGCCGGTTCCGCAACTACGGGACCGGCCGTTTCCGTTGCCGCCGTGTCACCGGCCCCGTAAAAGCTGCCCTCGTACGCCCGGGGTCGTACGGAACGCGGGCTAGGGCAACGGCTGCTCGGTCCAGATGACCTTTCCAGCCGGGGTGTAGCGGGTGCCCCAGCGGTCGGCGAACTGGGCGACGAGGAACAGCCCGCGGCCACCCTCGTCCGTAGTGGCCGCCCGCCGCAGGTGCGGGGAGGTGCTGCTGGCGTCCGAGACCTCGCAGATCAGCGTGCGGTCGCGGAGCAGCCGCACCCGGATGGGTCCGGCCGCGTAGCGAATGGCGTTGGTGATCAGCTCGCTGAGGATCAGCTCGGTGGTGAACGCCACGTCGTCCAGTTCCCACTCGGCCAGCTTCCGGGCCACCGCGGCGCGCACCCGCCCGACCTCGGAAGGGTCGGACGGCACGTCCCACTCCCCGACCTGTTCGCTGCCCAGCACCCGCGTGCTGGCGACGAGCAGCGCGATGTCGTCCGACGGGTCCTCGGGCAGCAGGGCGTCCAGCACCTCCGCGCAGGTCTCCTCCGGTGTCCTGCCGGGCCGGGCCAGGGCGCGTCGCAGCATGTCCAAGCCCTCGTCGATGTCCCGGTCGCGGTCCTCGATGAGCCCGTCGGTGTACATCACCAACCGGGTGCCCTCGGACAGCTGGAGCTCGGTGGTCTCGAACGGCAGACCGCCGAGGCCGAGGGGCGGGCCGCCGGGCATCTCGGGGAACTCCACGGAGCCGTCGGGATGGACAAGGGCGGGCACGAGGTGGCCGGCCCGGGCCATGGTGCAGCGCCGGTTGACCGGGTCGTAGATCGCGTACAGGCAGGTGGCACCAGTGATGGGCTCATCACCGCCGCCGAGCGACTCGTCCTGGTCGATACGGGTCACCAGCTCGTCGAGGTGCCAGAGGAGCTCGTCGGGCGGCAGGTCCAGATTGGAGAAGTTGTGCACCGCGGTACGCAGCCGGCCCATCGTCGCGGCGGCGTGCAGCCCGTGACCGACGACATCGCCGACCACCAGCGCCACGCGGGCGCCGGGCAGCGGGATGACGTCGAACCAGTCCCCGCCCACGCCGGCCTGCGCGGGCAGATAGCGGTAGGCCACATCGAGCGCGCTCTGGGCGGGCAGGACGCGGGGCAGCAGGCTGCGCTGGAGCGTCTCGGCCATCGAGTGCTCGCGCGTGTACCGACGGGCGTTGTCGATGCTCACGGCCGCTCCGGCGGCCAACTCCTCGGCGACGGACAGATCCTCGTCCTCGAAGGGCACCGGCTTCTCCGAGCGCCAGAAGCTGACCATCCCCATGACGACACCCCGGGCGCGCAGCGGGACGGTGATCATCGAGTGGATGCCGAATTCGACGATCCTCCGTGCCCGTGGCGGATCCTGCAACTGCCACCCGGAGAAGGCGCGCAGGTCCGCCTCGAGGACCGAGAGACCGCGCTTGAAGCCCCAGCCCTGCGGGGTGGTGGGCAGGTAGTGGATCAGCGTGCCCAGCGCGTAGAGCGGGGGCGCCTCCCGGATGCCGCTGATCGCTGTGCGGCGCATGTCGGAACCGGTGCCGCCCAGCTCCTCACCGCGTACGACGGGATCCACGAGATCGACGGTGACGAAGTCGGCGAACCGGGGGACCGCGAACTCCGCCAGCTCCTCCGCGGTCCGTACGACGTCGAGTGTGGTGCCGATCCGCACACCGGCGTCGTACAGCAGATTCAGCCGGGTGCGCGCCACGTCGGCCCGGCCGGTGAGCGCGCGGAGCTCCGTGGTGTCGCGGAACGTCGCCACGCTGCCGGGCGGCCCGCCGTTCTGGTCCGTCAGCTGGTGGTTGACGGCGAGCAGCCGCTCGCCGACCGGATGCACCTCGTCAGCGGCGACCCGCCCCGAGTTCAGCAGCTCGGCCAGGCCGAGAGGGAGACCGAGCTCCGCGACCGGGCGCCCCTCCGCGTCCTGGGGCAGGTCGAGCAGCCGGCGGGCCTCGTCGTTGGCGAGCAGGAGCCGGCGATCGCCGCCGAGGATGATCACGCCCTCCCGTACGGCGTGCAGGACGGCGTCGTGGTGCTCGTACATCCGGGTCATCTCGGCGGGCTCCAGCCCGCGGGTCTGGCGCCTCAGCCGCCTGCTGACCAGCGCTGTGCCGCCGGTGGCGAGGACGAGCGTGGCCGCGCCGGTGCCGAAGATGATCGGCAGCTGCCGGTCGACCACGCTGGTCACGTTGTTGACCTTGAGTCCGGCGGAGACCAGACCCACGATCGAGCCGTTGGCACCCCGGATGGGAACGACCGCCTGCACCTCGTGACCGAGGGGGCCGTGGACACTCTCGATCTGGACGCGACCGGCCAGCGAGGGTTCGATGGTGCCGACGAAGCGCTTCCCGATCCGGTCCGGGATGGGGTGCGTGTAGCGGATCCCCTTCGTGGTCATCACCACGATGAAGTCGACGCCGGCTGCTCTCCGCGCCTTCTCGGTGAGCGGCTGGAGCACCGCGCTGGGGTCGGGGCTCTTCAGCGTCCGTTCGATGTCCGGGGAGTGCGCGAAGGACTCCGCCACGGCGACCGACCGGTTGCGGGCCTCGAGCCCGCTGTCGTGCTGGGACTGCAGGACGAGCGCCACCACCGCGGCGACGACGAGCAGCACGACGACCGCCACCTGCAGGACGAACACCTGTCCTGCGACGGTGCGCACATTCAGCACCGAGCCCAGGCGCCGCCCCCGTGACGGCTGCGGGGCCTGCTGCTCGTACCGCTTTCGCTGCGCTCGTCCGGAGCGCTGGCGCTCGCGCCGACTGCGTGGGCGCCCTCCGGCGAGCGAGCGGACCGACAGGCCCCAAGATCGGCCGAAACGTCCGGCCATGTCACCATTCTTAACACTGCCCCCATACGGGGGGCGAGCGGTGAGCCATCCGGCGGGGAAGCGGCGCACCGGCTACGCCTTGCCCGCGGATTCCCTCACCAGCCGGCCAGCCGCTGCCGGGCTCAGCCCAGGGACCGCGTTGCGCAGCGCCGCCACACCCGCGACGTAGTCGGTGCGCGGATCGATGCCGGACCCGCCGAGAACGTCCCACAGCCGGCATTCGCGCAGTCCCTCGTCCGTGCGGGCCCGCTCATCCGCGATGATGGCGGCGGCCCGTTCCGGGCCCGGGCGTTCGTCCGGGCCGGCCGTGGCCGGCGCCCGCTGCACGGCGTCGCCGATCTCCTCCGCGTCGCGGAGCACGAGCACAGCCGTCTCCTGCTGGTCCATTCCGAACATGGCACGATCCTGTCCGCGAAGTGACCCGTCCCACAAGAGAGTTGCGCGGCCCAAAACCATCCGCCGCGCCTTCTTCCGCCTTGGGACGTCGCGTACAACCCTTCGTTCCCATCCGCCGTCATACAGGCGCCGGAAAGGACGGGCCCTTTCCGGCCACCCCGCACCAGCCCGGCATTCCTCATCAAAAGGAGCCGTTTCGTGCGCAAGAACTGTTCCACGGCCGTCGCCGCTGCCTCATTCCTTCTGCTGGCCGGCGCGGCCATCACCGTCGCCCCCGCCGCCCACGCCGGTGCCCCGGGCGGGACGCACGCCAGTGACCGCAACACCGACTTCAACGGCGACGGGTACGAGGACGTCCTCACCGGCGCGCCGGGAGCCACCGTGGGCGGCGACCGCGGTGCCGGCTACATCGCCGTGCAGTACGGCTCGTCCGGCGGGATCACCGCCGGCAACCGCACGGTCATCGACCAGGACACCGCGGGCGTGCCCGGCGCCACGGAGCCGGGCGACTCCCTCGGCAAGTCCCTGGCCTCAGGCGACCTGGACGGGGACGGCTACGACGACGCGATCGTCGGCGTACCGGGCGAGGACATCGGCACCCTGGCGGACGCGGGCGGCGTCATCATCCTGTGGGGCTCCCCGCAGGGGCTGAGCGGATCCGCCGCCCAGTGGCTGGAGTCCGACATGCCCCGGCAGCAGGAGACCTTCGGCGCGGGTCTCGCCGCTGCCCGCTTCTCCGGTGACACCCCGGGAGATCTGCTGGCCGTACTCGACCGCGACGACCTGGGCATCTACCTCTTCGGCTCGGCGGAGCAGCCCGTCGCGGGGGCGGAGCGCAAGGCGACCGGCGCGGCACGTACCCCACATCAGGTCCATGAGGACACCACCGCGCTACGGAACCTCGGCGGATCCGCGCGGGCCGCGGAGGCAGCGGCCCGGGAGATCGCCCCGAAGTCCCTCACCACCGGCGACTACGACAACAACGGCTACGCGGACCTGGTCGTCTCCGGTGTCAGCATCGGCGACGAACCCGGTCACGGCTGGTCCGTCTTCTTCGCCGGACAGCAGGACGGCCTGGTCCACGGCCGCGACCTGCGCGGCGGCCCGGTCGCCGCCTCCGGCGACATCAACAGCGACGGCTACGACGACCTGGTCACCGGCGAGCCGAACAGCCCGGACGACGGTGGCGAGACGCTGACCGGCGGCCTCGTCGGTGTCCACTACGGCAGCGCCGACGGCCCCGTCGGCACCGAGGGCCCGGACAGTCCGCCGCAGTGGTGGACCCAGGACTCGCCGGGCGTTCCGGGCACGGCGGAGGCCGGTGACGGCTGGGGCACGGACCTGTCGCTGGGCGACACGGACGGCGACGGATACGCCGACCTGGCCGTCGGCGCGGCCGGCGAGGACATCGGCACGCTCGCCGACGCGGGCGCCGTCTGGGTGCTGCGCGGCTCGCAGGACGGCCTGACCACGACGAAGGCCAAGGACTTCAACCAGGACACGGACGGTGTGCCAGGAGACCCGGAGAAGCTGGACCGCTTCGGCGGCCAGGCCCGGCTGGTCGACCCGAACCGGGACGGCAGGTTCGGTCTGCTCGCCTCGGCTCCCGGCGAGAACACCGATGACGGCGTGGTGTGGGTCTTCTCCGCGGGCTCGGGCGGAGTGACGGCGCCCGGCTCGTGGACGTACGGCGGTGGCTCGCTGGGGGCACCGGCGGCGGACGCGCGGTTCGGCGCGGCGATCGACGACTGAGGGCCGGCTGAGGGCCGGCTGACGGACGGCTGACGGACGATTGACGGACGGCTGACGGACGGCTGCGGGACGGCGGGGGGCCAGCTGACGGGCGGCTGAGGGCCGACGGAGGGACAGCTGACGGGCGGCTGCCGACCCGTGCCCCGGAGTCCTGGAGCGGTTTTCCGGTTCAGGACACCGGTTCCCGGATCTCGTGTGTGCGTGCGAGGCCCGCGGGCAGCTCCGGCACGCCGGGCGCGTACGGCCCGGCCCGCACGCCGACCGCGCCACCTGGGCTCTTCCTCGTCGGTCACCGGTTTTCACCGCCATGACCGCTTGTCCTATTGAGCGGAAGTCAGTAATGACGTCCGTGCGAAGAATCGTCTCTTTGGGTGCAGCGTCACGCCGAGCGATTTCCTGGACCCGGCTGGTGCGTTGGATCCGGCATGGACCCCCGGCAGTTGTGGAACCGGAACACCGCGCTCGCTGAGGCGTTCTGCCTCAGTGACGAGCACGTACGGTCCGCGCAGAGTGCCCTCGACGAGACACAGGCGCACAGATCGCGGCTGCTGGCCGCCTTCGCGGTGACCGTGGGCAGTGACAGCGCGGTCGCGGACCTGCTCGGACTGAGCGAGCGGGAAGTGCGCATCGCGCGCCGCACCGTGGGCAAGGACGATGCGCGGCGGATGGCCGATGACGTGCTCGCCCGGGCGGCGGCCGGTGAGCCGGAGGACGAGTCCGTGCCGGAGCCCGCACCCACGCCTCAGCACGCGGCGCCCCACCCGTCGCAGGCCTCGGCTCACCAACCCCAACCTCAGCCGCAGCCCCAGTCCCAGCCACAACCCCAGCAGTACGTCTCGCATGCGGCACCGCAGCAGTACGAGGTCCCGATGACCGTGCCCGAGCCCGCGCCGGCCACCAACGACATCCCGGGGGTCCGGGAGACGGCCTGGACCTCCGCCATGGACCTCGTCCTCATCGACAGCTGGCAGTCCGGTATCGATCTCCGCGTGCTGGCGGACGAGTTCGGCCTCGACCTGGCCCGGCTGGTCGCCCGGGTCCAGCAGCTGTCCGCGGAAGGGCGCCTGATGCCCCAGCAGGCGGCCCCGGCCGAGGACCGCTCCGGCCGACACCGCCGCGACATGCACGGCACCTCCGGATACGACCCGTACGGCACCTCGGTCGGGACGTCCAGCTGGGAGGCGCCGTCCACCATCCCGGACGAGATGCTCGCTTCGTACCTCCCCCCGCAGCACACCTGGCCCCAGTACATGAGCGGGTCCGGCGTCCGCTAGGTCCGCCCTCCCGGAACACGCGCCCACGGGACAGCCACGACGGCGACGCCAGGATCGGAATCGTGTACGGCTCGGCGCGCGGCCTCGCCCCGCCACCCGGCAGTTACTCGCCCCATCCCAGCACGCCGCCCCACCGACGGCACGCTGCCGGCTGTCTTCGACGAGGCCGCCTGCGACCTGGTCCGGGCCAAGGGATCTCGGCTGACGCTGCTGCTGGGCGGTGCCCAGGGACAGGGGGCGGCGCACGGCCGTACTGTGCCGGTGCCGGTGCCGGTGCCGGTGCCGGTGCCGGTGGCCGGGCTGCCGGGGAAGGGCCCGACGGTGACCACCGTCCTCACCCTCACCAGCCGTGGCCGCACCACCCTTCCGCGAGCATCTCCTCGACGACTCCGGGGAGTTGCCCCGACCGCGCCTACCCGCGCACCATGCGGCGGCGTGAAGCGCGCACCGTGGCGGGCGAGTTGGCCGCCGGGCCGGACCGTACGGAGGGCGACCAGCACCACCGATTTCGCCCCGCCGGAACACGGCCACGATCGGAACGGCTCCGTCCAGGCACCGTTGGCACGCGAACGCGACCGGCAGCGGGCTGGGCAGTCACATTCACCACCTCCCCCGGCCTCGTGGAACAGTGGGCGGCCGCGGGGCGCGATCGGCGTCCGGAGGAACACGCGGCCCGACCGGACATCCGCCACGGTCTGCGCGCGAGGCGTTCCGCGCAGCCCCGTCAGCCGGAATCCCGGCTGACGGCGGTGCCCGCCCTCCCCGCTCGCTCCAATGGCCGAGCTGGGGAAATCCCCCCAGGGATCCCCTAAGGGATGTCACAGCTCGGCAGCAAACCCCCGCCGGTTCCCCTGGGCCCGGCACCTCGGCGCTCGCAACCAGGTACGTTCGAATGGTGGCTGGATTCAGGATGGGACGCGGCCGGGACTCCCGCTCCGCGCAGCAGCAGGCCCCGCAGCAAGGGCAACGGCCGTACGGGCAGCCGTACGGCGGACAGCCCGTGCCCCCGCACGCGCAGCAGTGGCAGCAGCCACCGTCGTACGGCGGAGGGCAGGGCAGGCGCGGCGGACAGGGCGGGCACCGCGACGAGCCGGAGTACTTCGGCGGCCCGGACCAGGGCTACGACCCGTACGCGGGCCAGGGCCACGGCCCCGACCCGTACGCCAACAGCCCTGGCCACACCCAGCAGTTCAGCGTCGGCGACGCCCCGGACGCCCACAGTGCCGGCTACGGCCCGGAGCAGGGCTACGACCCGTACGACGACGGCAGCGGCCGTGCCAACACCTACCGCGCCGGCCATGCCGCCGCGCCGACAGGCCCCCGCCTGCACTGGAAAGAGCTGCTGAGGGGCATCGTGCTGCGCCCGGGCCCGACGTTCTGGCAGATGCGCGACCTCTCCGTATGGGGTCCCGCACTCATCGTGACCTTCCTCTACGGCCTGGTCGCCGTCTTCGGATTCGACGAGGCGCGTGAGGACGTACTGAACGCCACGCTGTCCAACAGCATCCCGTGGGTGATCAGCTCGGGTATCGCCGTGGTGATCAGCGGTCTGCTGCTGGGCGCGGTGACCCATACGCTGGCCCGCCAGCTGGGCGGCGACGGCTCCTGGCAGCCGACGGTCGGCCTGTCGATGCTGATCATGTCGATCACGGACGCCCCGCGGCTGGTCTTCGCGATGTTCCTGGGCGGCGACAGCTCGCTGGTGCAGATCCTGGGCTGGGCGACCTGGGTGGCGGCGGGGGCGCTGTTCACCTCGATGGTGAGCAAGTCGCACGACCTGCCGTGGCCGAAGGCGCTGGGTGCGGCCTCGATCCAGCTGATCGCGCTGCTGGCCCTGATCAAGCTGGGAACGCTGTAACAGCTGCAACGGACGCTGCATGACGACCGAGGCCGGTGCCCTTCCTCTCGGGCACCGGCCTACGTGTTGTCCGTCCACGAAACACGCCGGCTCCGGCGAACCACCCACCTGCGGGGGTACGGCTGACGCCGCGCTGTACGGCCTGTACGAAGGCCGCCCTGTACGGCCTGTACGGAGGGGGAGCCCTGCTACGAAGGGAGCCCCTGCCGTGTGCGCCGGCAGGGCTCCCTTCGTACAGGTCACAACAGCTCTAGAGAGCCTCACGCGATGGAGTGAGCGGCGTACCGGACTTGCGGCACGGGGGCAGCACGGACCAGGGGAAGTTGATCCACTGATCGGTCCTTCGCCACACGTACTCGCACTTCACGAGCGATTGCGGCTTCTCGTAGATCACCGCGCACCGTACGTCCGCGACGTGACCGGCGCAGAAGTCGTGCACGAGCTTGAGCGTCTTGCCGGTGTCGGCGACGTCGTCCGCGACGAGGACCTTCTTCTCGCTGAGGTCCACGACGTTCGGGACCGGCGGCAGCATGACGGGCATCTCGAGGGTGGCGCCGACGCCGGTGTAGAACTCCACGTTAAATACCAGAAGGGCAGCTACCAGGCATAATGCCTGGCGACTGTCCTTCAACTCAGCACCTGCTCAGCACGTGGGCCACGTGGAGTCAGCACATGCTAGCCCGGGCCTTTCCGGAGCCGCCTAGGGGAGTCGAATCCCTGACCTACGCATTACGAGTTGTCCGATCTTGGTCCGGGTACATCCGGGGGCGTCCGTGAACGGCGCTCCGTGCCTGCTCAGCAATGTTGGCATGCCTCATCGGACGACAGCGGATGGTCGCGGAACGAGTAACTATCGAGACCATGAGCCTTTTCAGAGCGGCCACCGATCGGGTGACGGCGGTGCTGTCGGTGTGAGGGCATGACAACGAGGCTCCCGGGCGGTTGAGAGCGATGTCTGAAGACTCAACTGTTCGACTGGAGAGCCCCGTTGGTCACGTATCCTGCCGCACTGGACCTGCCGCATGCCCTCGTTGAGTGGGTCACCATGCTGATCGTCACCCGGGAGGGTGACCGAAGGTGCAAGCTCCGGCCCTCGCAGCGAGCCATCGTCGCGTTGGTCTATCTGCGCAAGCACGACACCCTCGCACAGATCGCGGCCGGCTTCCGCATCAGCGTCGGTACCGCCCACGCCTACGTCCACCAGGTCACCGACCTCCTCGCCCGCCGCGCGCCCGGCCTGACTCGGGCCTGCGCGAAGCCGACCCCGAGTACGTCCTGGTCGACGGGACCCTCGCCGAGTGCGACCGCGTCGGCGACGGCCGTGCCGACTACTCGGGGAAGCACCGCCGCCACGGCGTGAACCACCAGGTCATCACCGGTCCCGAAGGCAGACTCGTGTGGGTCTCGCGCGCGCTGCCGGGCCGCACCCACGACCTGACCGCCGCCCGTACCCACCGCATCGTGACAACCTGCGTCAGGCTCCGGATCCCCGCCCTGGCCGACCTGGCCTACACCGGCGCCGGAGGGACATTCGCCGTGCCGGTCAGGCGAAAGCCCGGTAAGGAGCTCACCGCAGCCCAGAGATCGCTCAACCGGGCCCACGCACGGTTCCGGTACCCGGTCGAACGGGGCGTGGCAATACTCAAGCGATGGCGGATCTTCCGCCATGCCCGCTGCAGCCCGAACTGGCTTACATCAGCAGCCAAAGCCGTCCTCACCCTGGAGCTGCAACGCTGAAAGAGCTCAATGACTACTGTGATAGATCTCGGTACCGCAGGGGGAATCGAGACTGACAGTTCCATCAGACCACCAACCTACGCACAGTTGGGGATGGTCCGGTGTGGCGTCATAAATCTCAACCATGGTGACTTCCCCGTGACTCGCCGCGAGCGCGGCGGGTGGCGAGACGGGATTGCGTGGAACGAACTTCCGGGTTGAGTTTGGATCAAGTTTGACACCTGCAATGCGAGCGCCAATCTGAGCAATCTCCTCAAGCCGTCCTCGCACTTCTTCAGCAAGCCGTGTCAGCCGCTGCGCGTCGTCTGCATAGTCTCGCATGTGCTCAATCTCCTTGTTCGTTTGCCGATGGAATGTAGCAGCGGACGGAACGGTAGCGAGGTACGTGGAGCAGCCGCCGGACAGACATGTGTCCATGGTGGATGCCTGCCCCATCGCTGTGGAGGTGGGATTCTGTCTGACCCACAGCCCGACCCAGTCATTGTTGGCTCGTCAGAGGAGCCCCCGGCTGGCCATCGCCACAGGAAGTGACAAAGCGCCGGCGGAGAATATGGGGACCCGCTCTCGAAGGTGCCGATCGCTTGTTGACCACGAGCGCCTGCCGTTCGGCGAGGAACGCCTTGGATTCCGTAGGAGGTCCCAGATGCCGTCACGCTGTCTGCGCGTCAAACCAGGCCGCATACAGGCGAGGGGCCACCCGGTTCCGTCTCCTGTTTGCCCACCTCGTTCCGAAATTCCGTACTGTCGGAGACATCTCGACCCAGTTGAGCGGCAACACCACAGCTTGGCCAGGTCGTGTGTGAAATTCTGCGGCCTCGGCCAGCTAACCAGCTCTCCTGGCCGCCCGCACGCCCATGGCAGCAAACGGTGTAACAGCGGGGCGGAGGTCCAGGCTGGGGTGGTGGCGCAGCACCGCAGTGGCCCTGGCCGCCGCAGTCCCGGCTACGGGAGCACCCGCGTCCCAGGTGTCGTGAGTGCGGAGAGGGCCAGGCCTACGTGGAAGTGGCACCTGTCCAACCCCGGTAGCCTCGGTGAGGCCCTCTACATACCGGGGCGGCCTGTCTGTACGAACACGGACTGTCCCTGCAACCCTCAGCACCGGAATCGAGAACAAGCACGCGAGCGGGACAGAGACCGTTACCGAGACCGTAGCCGTACCCCGACAGACTGAGGGGTCATGTCGGCCCCCTCGTAGGTGTCCCTGGCGGTGTCTCTCCCGTGAGAACCGTAGGCCGGCTCCCCTCGCTCACTCGTCGAGCAACAGCCACTCGTCGGCTTTGAGCTTGGAACTGACGATGGTTTCGCCGTTGGACAGCAGTACCCGGAACCGCAGGTGCTTGCGTTGCTCACTGTCGGTCAGACGCTCCGTAGGCAGACGGAACCGATGCGTCATGCCATTGAGGGCGGGAACCTCTGGGGGTTCGTCGTCTCGAAAATCGAACCGCTGGCCCTTGACCAGTTCAAAGCGCTTGGTGCGGCGCCACTTGGGATACGTCACCAGTTCGATACGCTCCACCTTTACCGGGGTCGTGCCCGAGTTACTGAACCTCAAGGTGAACTGGTACTCGGTCGCCTCGGGCTCCCGTCCGCCAATCCTCACACCGGTACGAAAGAGCCGCACCTTCACCTTGGGACGAACCCTGCGGTACGTCAGAGCCGTGAGTACCACGTTAGTAGCCGCCGCACTCGCGGCACCGATGGCGATACCTCGGGCCCACCAGTCGACATCCATACCTACTCACTCTCGCCGCTCGGGGGTTGATTTTCTGATCCTTGCTTTGGCTGAATCCTAAGCAGCGAAGCACCATAAGCCGCCGCCGCTAGGGCCACTTCCCGAACACGTCTATCCCGCTCTGCCATTGCGTACATCAACCCAGTCCCATGGGTGCTCAGCCTTTACTCATTCATGCTTTTCATGGCAATATTCTTCGAGTTCAGGGCCGGGCGAGTCCCCAGAGAAACCGGAAAAGTGGCTCTCTATGATTGCGGGCAACTTCCTCTGGATTCCGATAATGGATCCTGACGGGGACCGCGGTTGGTGGGGAAGATTCTGGATCTGGGCCGGAATCATCGTGCCTTCGTTTGGCCTCAAATTTCTGATCATCAGCTTCGTTGGGTTTGCCCGCGATCGAAAGAAGAAGCAGCTCCAATCAGGCATCTGAATGGTCGCTGTAACGGCTAAGCAACACAGCCGCCAGTCCCTCGGTCATCGAACCGAGGGACTGGCGGCTGTTCCGCAACAGACAACACCTTGGCGGCCCGGCGTGGTCCATCACTGTAACCACGATGATGTCCGCCACTAGCTAGACAGCACGCACCCGCCCGAGCGCTTCCGAGAGGTCCCGCGCCACGGCCAGGGCCACGGCACCCTTGATCCTTTCCTCCGCTCCGGGCAGCAGGTGCACATAGACCGTCTCCGTGGTCTTGCTGCTTGCGTGCCCCATCCATACGGCCAGCTCCGGCAGCGGCACACCGGCACCGATCGCGACTGAGGCGAAGTAGTGCCGCAGGCTCTTAGGGGTGAATTTTCGATCTTCGAGTCCAGCCTTTTCGATCGCCTTATTCCACCTAGAAGCGAAGGTGCTTCGCGCCGGGAACCGCTCGGCGTAAGTCTCGGACTCATAGAACCATCCTTCGTCGCCCCAAGTGCCGTAGGTTCCTAGGTGCGTGTCCCATTCCTCCCGCGTGACGTCCACCACCGGAACCTTGCGGCCCATGCGAGACCATTTCACTTCCGACTGCACAGCAGTTCCCCGACCAGCCCCCTCATTCTTGCCGAATGATCCGAGCTGAGCATTGACCGCAAAGAACCCCGTCTCCCGATTCCATTTCTCGTCGCACACGGCCAGCGCCTCACCTACGCGCATGCCACACCCGGCCATACTCCACACCGTGGAGCGGTAGTACGGTCGAATGCTGTCGTAGATGGCCTCGACCTCTCCGGTGGTCGGCACTTCGGAGGGATCAATAGGCAGGTAAGCCGGGTCTTTGCGCTTGCGCGGGTCCGCCTTCTTGCACGGATTCTTCGGGATGATCTCAGCTTCCCAGGCATACTTGAACACCGATGCGAGGACGACCTTACGGGTGTGAATTCCGTAGGCCTTGTAGCCTTTTTCTTTCTGCCAGGTTGCCCATTTGGTGATATCACTGGCAGATATCGACCCGATCGGGCGAGCACCAAACCACTCCGCATAGTGGTTTGCATAGATGCTGCGATATTGCACACGCGACGAATCGGCTAGCTGGCCTTCATCCGAACCGGCATTCAACCACTCGTCCCACACATCCGAGAAGGTCCGCTTCGATTGCTGAGGGTCGATGTAAGACCCGGTGTCCTTAGACCGCTCGACCTTCCGTTCCCACTTTTCCGCTAACCCCTTGCCGGTGGCGCCCTTCTCGAAGGACTTCTCACGCTGCCGACCCGATCGACCGCCAGGCTCACGCCAGCGCACCACCCAGGGGTGCGGGCACCGTTCCCACGCCGTCACTGCACAGTCGCACCGCTTGAGGATCGCACCCATGCCAGTCACTCTCCCTCCGACCATCCAACTCAGCACGAGTATTCTACACACCTACCTGACGATGTGTCGATTGAGCCACGCTTCCAAGTCCCTTTCGCGAAACCGCAGATGACGGCCGACGCGGTACGCCGGAAGCCCCCAGCGGCGCCACTGGCTGTACAGGGTGGAGAGCGGGACCGCGAGGAATTCGGCGGTCTGAGGAGGTGTCAGAAGACGGTTAGAGCCTCCCCTCATGCCGCACCTCCGCCCGGCAGCTCTTCTCGGGCGATCTCCCGGTTCAGCGCCAGGTCTTCCGCGATTCCTGCGGCGACCAGTGCGGCGCCGGAGGTGTGACCGGAGCCGACATAGCGCCAGCGGGCATCGGTAACCGTGCCGGGAGCGTCGCCCATGTCGGTCCCGGCACGTTCGTGCTCAGCCCGTTCGGCACGCAGCGCTCCGTAGGTGGTGGAGTAGGTACGGGACTTGGTCAGGATGTGGCCCCGGTAGCCGAGGGTGTGGCCCCAGGCGCGGAGGCGCAGGGGTTCGAGTTCGGCGAGGCTGCCGAGTCGCCAGCACGTGCGCATGAGGGTGCGGACGTGCTGGGACACGGGTGCGTGGTCGATGTCTTCTGGGCTGTTCAGGCGATAGTCGGTGCCGCCGGCTGAACCGGCAGCACTCGCGCCCTTGGTGACGTACTTGGCTACATACGCGGCGACCGCTTCATCGGCTAGTCCGTCCGGGCCGCCGAAGCTCCGCAGGGGCCGGGAGTCGAGTTCCGTGCCCCAGGTCAGTTCGTGTTCACCCAGGGCCGGGGTGTAGTGAGTGCGCAAGCGTACAGCCGCCACAGCGGTGCGTATGGCGTCGGTGAGCATGCCCGTACTGGCCCAGGCCGGTGGATCGTCGTCCGGGCCGTTGGCACCGTCAAGGCGTACCACCGCGTGCACGTGAACGGCTGAGCGCCGCTGGTATTCGGCGACCTTCGCGTACGAGATGCGGACCGTACGGCGCAGGCCGGTGCGGGTGAGGCCGGTGCGTGCAGCAAGGTGGTTGTAGAGGTTGTCTGTGAATGCCTTCCACAGCCGTCCGGCATGTGCGTGCCAGAGGATGTGTGCCGAGTAGTCGTAGCAGTCGGGACAAAGCGGCTGCCCCACGGACGGATCAGTGTCGGTGTGGACGGCAGGGCAACCGATGGGGCGGCCGTGCTCACACGTGCCAGCAGAGCGGCGGGGACGGCAGCGCTCCCCGTTGGTGGCGCGGTGTACCGGGCCGAAGCCGGGGGCGGTGAGGGTGAGGAACAGCCGGGGTCGCTCGCGGACGTCGGTGGGGATGTTCTTGCCGCCGAGGAGTCCGGCGCGGACGAGGTGGAAGGTGTCGCCCGCGTGGAGGCGTGAGCAAGGCGGACATACGGTGGCGCGGCGGTTGCGGCACCGGACCATTATCCGTTCGCCCGGTTCGGCCGAGGTGTCGTAGTGGTGCAGTACCTCGCCTGTGTGAGCATCTCGCACGGTCGTGGAGCCGGACAGGTGGATGGGGTGAGCGCACCCGCCGGTAGCGGTGATCTGCTCCAGCCATCGGCCGAAGAGCGGGTCTCGCGCGAGGCAGATGATCTCTTGGTCAACTTCGGGAAGCTGACGCAGGCGCGCCGCGCGGTCGAGCACGGCGCGCCTATCAGCCGACGTGGAGTCGGGGTTGATGGTGGGGACCTCCCTGGGTGGGCCGCCGTAGCGGCGCGGATGGATGAGGCTGGGTGGCTTGCCTCCATGGCGATCGCTCCTTGCGTTTCGGTCGTGCGGAAATTCACCGGATGGTTCCCGTGCCCCGGCAGCAGCGGCAGCGCCGCTTGCGTCCGGTGCGGGTGATGCGGTGGCGCTCGCCCTTGCAGATGGGGCAGCGCACGCGGTGCATGGCCATGGGCCTGTCCCCTTCTAGGTGTGGGTGAAGCCGGAGAGGACCCAGTTCACGACGCCCATCACGGCCCAGCCGATCGGGGTCAGCGCGGTGTAGAAGCCGAACAGGCCGATCATCACGGCCTCCCACGCGTTCACATCGCGCGAGCGGACCAGCAGCACGCTGATGATTCCGAAGACCACCACCAGCGGCATGGCAGCCGAGGCACTCACGTGAGCTCACCTCCTCCCGCTGTTTCCAGGGCACGGGCCACGCCAGGCAGTTCGGGCGTCAGGTCGCCGTGCTTTGCGGCGGTCTGTTTGGCCTCTTCGGTAGTGGTCAGGTGGGAGCGGGCACGGCCCCAGCCGCCGTCAGCACCCGTGCACACCGCGACGCCCTGTTCTTCCGGGGTGATCGACTGGGCCACCGCTACGGCGTCCTTGTTGAGGTCACCGAGGGCCATTTCCGCCGTGCCGGGGTCGTTGACCCGGTGGCAGATCCGCCCGGATAGCTGCGCGCGCAGGGCGGTGACGCCAGGGCCCAGGTCGGAGCCGACCCGCTGACCGGCGACCACCAGATGCACCCCGAGGGCTGCACCGAGCTGCGCGAGCCGGAGCAGGTAGGTGGAGCAGCGCTCCGCCTCCGCCTTGCCCTCTCGCGTGCTGTCCGACAGGTACAGCTCGGCCAGCTCGTCGACGAGGACCACGATCGGGACCGGCCGCAACTTCTCCGGCAGCTCCCAGATGGAGCGGGCACCGGCCAGACGGCAGGCCTGCATCCGTTCCTGCGTCTCGACCACCAGCGCACCCAGCACCGCCACCGCCTCACGACGACAGGTAGTCAGCGCCGACAGCCGGGCACCGAACAGGCCCAGTTCCATGCCGCCCTTACAGTCGATCCCCACCAGCGCGACCCGCTGCGGAGCGAGCTGCGCGACCAGACGGGCGAGGAGGGTGGACTTCCCCGACTGTGTCGCGCCCACGATCAGCCAGTGCGGAACCCGGCGAAGGTTCATAACCCACGCGCCACCGGACTCCAACACCCCGACCAGGGCCGAGAGGAGCGCCGTCGGAGCGGTCGCCAGGCCCGGCCGCTGAAGCGGATCAGCGGCCGTTGCGACCAGCAGCACCGTCCCCCGCTCCGGAGACGTCACCCGCACCGCATGCACCCGCCAGGCGTGCGCGAGCGCATCGGCTGCCGCGATGAACGGCCCCGGCGTCTGCCCCGGATGCAACCGCACCACCAGGGACAGCCCGTTGCGCGTCGCCCGGGGAAAGGAAACCCGCGGTGCGATGGGCCGCAGCGGCTCACCCTTGACCGCCAGGCCGCCGAGCATGGCCCTGTTCGGCCGGTGCGATACCGCAAGGTCGTTGAGCTGTGCGACCTTGCGCCAGGTGATCAGCACCCGGCCAGCGGTCACCGGGTATCCGGTGAGGTACCAGAACCACGCCGGGTGGCGTTCCCGCAGCGCGGACCCGGCGACCAGCAGCCAGGCCAGCGCGGCGAGAGTTAACGCGAGCAGGGTCGGCCCCATCAGGCACCACCAGTCTTGCTGCCACCGGTGATCGGAGCGTTCGCCGACCCGGCCGGTACGGGGGTGACGGCAGCGGCGCGGAAGCTGATCCCGTGCCGGTCGCCCATCGCCCAGGCGAAGGCTTCCAGGCCAGTCACCTTCACCGGCTGGCCCTCGACGACACCTTTCGGCTCCCCGGTCACCGAGATCTCGATAACGGAAATCCGGCGCCCTTCCTGCCGCACGGTCACGGCCACGGTGTAGATCGTGTTGCCGTCCCGGTCCTTCTTGACCTCCTTGCTCTCGAAGTCCGCGATCTTCGGTTCCGGCTTGACCACGCACATCAGCGCGCCCAGCCGGGATGTGTCCACAGGTATGGACTGCATGTGTTGTCGGCCTCCCTGGCCATCAGACGCCAATCCTTCTAACGTCACTCGTCCTTACGAGTGACGACTATGCGCCCCTGGTGCCGCGAGAGTCAAGCACTTATGCTGACGAGTGATGTGAGAGGTCTGGACGACATACAACAGAGGAGGATCCCGGCATGGGAGAGATCCAACGGCCCGGAGCGCTGTACCAGCAGGTCGCCGCCGCCATCCGCGAAGCGATCACATCCGGCGAGTTCCCGCCCGGAGCCCCACTCCCCTCCGAGACCCAGCTCATCGAGCGCTATAAGGTCTCCCGCCCCACCGTGCGCAATGCCGTTGCTGCCCTCCGCTCGGAAGGGCTCATCGAGGTCATCCACGGCAAAGGATCATTCGTCCGCGCCAGCTCCACACCCGTGGTCACCATCGAGCGCACCATCAGCCGCAACGGCTCAGGCCGCTTCACCACCAACACCGGCATCGAGTGGGAGCAGGAGCAGGGACCGGCCGTCTACCGCACCGAGACCACCGCCACCATCGGCCCCCTTCTCCAACTCGCCGAGGGTGAAGCGCTCTTCGGCTGCGACCGGCTACTGACCGACCCTGACACCGGAACCCGGCTGCTCCACCGCACCCTGATCCCATTCGCCACGGCCGAGGACACACAGCTCGCCGACGCCCCCGACACCGGACCCACGGCGATCTTTGACCTCCTCGCCAAGACCGGACACAAGCTGTGGTGGTCCGAGACCGTCCGAGCCCGCATGCCGCTCCCCGACGAACGCACCACCCTGGAGCTCCCCGACGCCACCCCCGTCATCCACACCCTGCGGATCACCCACGGCAACGACGACGCCCCACTGATCCTCGAAGAGTTGCGCGCCAGCGGCGACCGCGCCCAACTCTCCTACCGCATCACCGTCGAGAGCCCGCGCCGGCTGCGAACACTGAACTAAATTGGCGCGAGCACCACCCAGACGTCACCATGGGGAGTCCTCGTTGTCTGAGAACAGTCCTGCCCCTAGCGCGCCAGTGCCCGAATCGGATGGCCCCGCCGCCAAGGAGCCAGATCCACGCTCATTCTGGAAAACCCAGGGACTCCTCGGTGTCATCACCGCGGTGTTAGCCATCGTCGGGACCGTCACCGGTGTACTGCTTGTCAACGACGAAGGGCCTCAGCCACCACCCGATTCAACACACGCCACTAAGGCTCCTCCCTCAAGCGGCAGCGGACATTCACTAGGGTCAGCCTGGGGTCAAGCGTCGATCACCCTCTCACCATCGTCCGGACCTCCAGGCACAAGGTTCTTCGTGATCGGTAAGGGCTTCACCGGCTCCCTTCGTGATGATCTCTTCAGAGTGCGGATTGACGACGTCATCCCAGGGCTCGATTCTCAAGTCGCCTACGCGGACAAAGAAGGAAACTTCCGCATATTGCTGCAAGTCTCATCAGAAGCTGAACCCGGACAGTACCCTGTGACAGCCGAGGATGACCGCGACAACGTAATGGCATTGGCCAATTTCCGCGTGACCTGAACCTCGGCAAGCCAACCCGAATCGCCGAACGCAAAGACAGCCCGGCTACCGGGCGAGTGATTCCCTGACGTCTCCTTCAGGCCGTACGAAACTGGCGAGTCCCTCCCATGCCAGCCGTCCATGCGCCCTCGAAGGCGTTGAGCGCGTGATAGTCCGATCTGTCGAAAGCTGTCTTTACTTACTCAAGGGCGCGCCTTGCGGCGCGCCGGGCGGCCGGGCCGCCCCGGCCGGGCTGCGGCGTGGCCGCCGGTCCCGTCCGGGCGCCTACCGCCCACGCACCCAGCGGCCCGAGCGTCGACGAGGGCGACCAACTGGCCATCACGGGTCGAGACGTTGTGGCTGGGGTCGACGGCCTCCGAGGCTTTAGGCAGCCACCATGGGGCGAGCCTCCAAGAGCAGGGGGCCCATCGGCCGTAAACGCGGGCAGGGCAGGTGCCCGCCCGATTCGCCGCGCCAGCGTAGGGCCCCCTGCTCTCTCGCCCCATGGCAGCTCCCGCCCAAAGCCTCTACGGCCGGCGACGTGCTCACCTGACGCCACACGGCACCGCGCGCCCACATCAGCCCGCCCTGCGCCACGCCGCTGAGTCCCGCACCAGAGCCGCTATGCCTCTCAGCATCGCCGCCGACAGCCGCAGATGAACCACCCCGGACCCATCAACGTCAGCCGCCGCACGCGCCCGTACTCCGGTCTCTCCGGTCACATCCATGCCCGCCGCCGTCAGCGCTGCTGCGAGCTCGGCCGCCGCATCCTTGGCATCCCGCCAGCCCGTGACGTAATCCACCCCGCGCACCCACAGCAATGCATCAGGGTCCAATGCTTCGCTCTCGAAATCCCGTTCTCCTGGGTTGTGCACGCTGAAGTCCCTTCCCTGTCTGGGTGGTTGATCTGTGGCGTTGTCCGGCTGCATCGCGTCAGCGAACGACGACAGCCCCGGTACCATCGGCACCGGGGTTCTCCCAGAGGACTCCCGCCGGACCACCCCGCTTGCTGCCAGGCGGAGGGGTGGTCCGGTCTTCGTATGCGGTTGTGATGCGTGACCCTGACCCGAAACGGTCGCCATGGGTTGGTCTCTGAGCGGCCCGGCCCCCGGTGGCGGGGGAGCGGTCGAGAAGCCGGGCCGCAGGCAGCGCAGAGACGTTGCGCCGCCTCTCCCGAGCGCGGTGTCAACCAGCAGGCCAAGGCGGAGCAAGAACACCCCGCCCGGGCCTATACGCGCTCCAAGGGAGTTGGAAGGGCGGGAACTGCCGCTGCCGTCACTCACGGCAGCCCCCGCCCAGCTCTACGGCGGATGCGGACTAAGTGACGCCTCTCGGTGCTTTCTGATCGCCCGATACAGGCCACCCGGGCTCACGCCGAACCGCGCCGCGATCTCCTCATGCCCCACTCCACTGGACCTCAGCTCGGCGTACTCGACCACCCGCTCAGCGTTCACTGCCACTCCATGCAGCCGCACCCTGACGCCGTGCGCTGCCAGCAGCGACAGCACCCGTGCCCGGGTGAGCCCGTACCGCCCGGTGACCCAGAGCCGTTCACCGCCACTCACCGGACACTCCCTATGGCCGCCCGGAGGAAACTGGTCGTGATCGCCCGAAAACCCGTGTGCCCCGTCCGGCCCGCATGCCGCAGACACCACATCTCCGGCTGCTCTTTGCCCTCGGCAGCTCCCGACTCCTCCCCGCACGTCGTGCACTCCGCCACGTAGATCGGTCCGCTTCCGGAGACGTCCACGCCCAAGGACCAGTCCGCGAACCGCATCACCGAACGAGATGCCATCACCGCACCTCCCGAACAGCACGCTGCCCGCCGCGATCCACGGACAGCACGTCCGCCGCATGCACCCGCAGCGCAGGCCCGGACTTGAAGATCAACACCACGATCGGGCCACCCGCCGCGAACCGGCTTGACCGGACGTTCTTGACCTCCCGCCACCGGCCCTTGTCACACACCAAGTCCCCACGCCGCACCCGCAACGCCACAACACGCACACCGCTCATCACACATCACCATTCGCACCTGGAGCCCTTCACCACGGCTCGCACCAACGGGTGACCTCCCTGCTGTGGCAGGGGAACCAGCGAGCTGGGAGGCCACCCAACCGCCCGGAACCTTCCTGGCCCCCGAGCAGTCCCCCGGATCCGTCACCCATCCCTCTACTGCGAGGGGCCCGGGCTGCCTATGACGGATCCGGAGCTTCTCGACACCGTCAGGAGCACGACCGTCCACCGAGGTCAAAGCGACAGAAGACGCTCTTGCCTCCCGACTCGCGGGGGGCCCACCACACCGCATCGGCAAGGCTCTGGACGATGAACAACCCACGCCCGCTGTCCGGTAGCAACACCTCCGGCAGCACCCCAGAAAGGTCGGGGTCATAGAACTCACCGAAGGGCAGGGTCGGCGGAGTGGAATCCTCGTCCCCGACTTCCACGAAAAACCACTTCGGCCAGGCCCGAAAGGCGATGGCGACACGACGCGCCCCACCGGGCCTCGCAAGCCAGCGATCCGGTACTGCGTGATGTACGGCGTTGCCGACCAGCTCAGACACGCACAACAGCACGTCGTCGGCTGCGAGTGTCACCTCCCAGTCCCGCAGCACATCCACAGCCATCCGGCGCGCGACATGGGCCGAGTCGGGGGAGTCCGCGAGCAATGTGACCGCTCGGAAGTGCTCGGCGGTCGAGCCGGCTGAAGTCTCCAAGGTGGCAAGGTGCTCCGATTGCATCGGTAGCTCCTGCATCTCGTGCGACGCCATCGCCGTCCCCTTCCTCCACCGGCAGAGTGGCGCTCCGCCGTCGTGTGATGACCAGTCAATGGCGCAATCCACGTAACCGGCAGCGTTCACAAGGGGGTTCGCGTACACACCGGGGGTTCACGGAATCGCTCGGAGGGTTCGCCCATGAACCCCCCACCTCACCAGGTGCTGTGACACGATGAACACCGGAAGTCATCTCGGGATGGCAGGGGAGCATGAGCAGGGAGCCGAACCACCGGCTGGCCGCTCTCATGGCCGAAGCTGGCGCATCGAACAAGGGTCTTGCGAAGCGCATCCGCGAGGGGGCTGCGCGGCATGGCGCACACGTAGGCACAACGCATGTCTCCGTACAGCGATGGCTTGACGGCGGCGGTATCCAGTCGCAGACAGCATCATTCGTAGCCGAAGCACTGAGCGCCAAGCTGCGACGAAGAATCACACCGGCGGATATCGGATTCGCCTCCGCACCACCACCACCCGCAGCACTCGGCGCCAGCTACGCCGCATCGCTGCCCGACTCGCTGAACCTGCTCGACGAACTTGCACAACACAGCCTCGACGACGGACAGCCCTCCGAAATCCTCTTACCTGACGGAGAAGTTGACTCAGCCGTCCTCTCATGGCTCGTCTCCCGCCCCGACGGGCTGCCAGTCGACGCGCCAGCATCACGCCGGGTCGGCATGCGAGATGTGGCCGCCATTCGTACGGCAGGCCAGATGTTCATGCGGCTCGACTTCCTGTACGGCGGCGGCCATGGACATAAGGCACTGCGGCATTACTTCCGGCAAGAGGTCCTGCCACTGCTGAACGGCAGCTATAGCGCCAAGGTGGGGAACGCCCTGTTCGGTGCGGCGGCGGAGATCTCCCAGCTTCTCGGCTGGACGGCGTACGACACGGGAAACCACGCGTTGGCAAATCGGTACCTGCTCTCGACTCTCCGCCTGACGAAGGTCGTTGACAGCCGCATGATGGGTGCGCGGATCCTGAGCAACATGAGTCACCAGGCCAATTACCTGGGTCAGGTTTCCCGCGCCACACGGCTTGCCCGTGCCTCAGCCGAGGGAGGCAGAGGACATGCGACGCCGCGCGCCATGTCCCTGTTCGCTGCTCACGAAGCCCGGGCTCTGTCCTCCGCCCAGGACTACAGGGGTGCGGCCCGCGCGATGAACGAAGCGGAAAAGTTCCTGGAGCAGGCGGATACCGCACAGGATCCGGATTGGCTCTCCTACATGGACGAGGCCGAGCTTGTGGGAGAGTTCTGCCACTGCTTCCGTGATCTAAAGCGAGGCCCGGAGTCCGTCCGTTTCGCTGAGCGTGCCGTGGCTCTCACCGATCCGCAGTACGCGCGCACGCTAGGGTTCTGTCGCATGGTTCTCGCACAGAGTCAGCTACTGAATGGCGAGCTGGAAGCCGCCGTCACAACGGCCGGCTTGGCTGTCGAGGGTGGAGACGCACTCCAGTCCGCCCGCTTTCAACGCTACGTTGCCGACTTCCAGAGGGAAGTCTCTGTGCACGCTGAGAATTCCGCCGTCCAACATCTCAACGAGCAGATACGCGCCGCGATGGCCCAGCTGGACGACGAGTAGCCCGGATCAGCCCGGGCTCCAGTTGCGTGGCGCGTCATCGTCGCGCAACGAGGCGATACGCCGGGCGTACTCCTGGGCAACTTCGGGGCTCTCGGCAATGTTCTGCATCAGCCATGTGGTCATCTTGAACTCCTGGATCGCTCGCAGTGTGGCGAAGCCAGGCCAGTCCCGCAGATCGCGACCGTATGCACCTACGAATTCCGCGTACTGCTCCGTCGTCTGCCAACCCAGGCTGTCATGCTCCGTAGCGGTGACCATGAGGTCCCACTCCGGATGATCGAAACAGAAGTTCTCGAAGTCGATCAAGACCACCTGACCACGCTGGTCAATCATGAGGTTCTGCACATGGGCATCTCCATGGACAGGGCCCTTCGTGGAATCGAAGCGCAGTTCCCCCAGCCGGTCACGAAGCTCACGCCCACGCTTCCGGAGAAACTCCCGATCGTCCTCCGGTATCCCGTCCGCCTTGTCGATGCGCAGATCGCTTCGACCGAAGACGGAGTAGGGAGGCAGGCCCAGCCCAGCTGGGAGGGTCAAGGAGTGGAGGGCTCGCAGAACCGTCCCCAGTTCTTCATACGTCGCCTGTCGATCACCTTCGTCGATCAGGTGCCAGAAGGTCACCGGATGGCCATCCACGATCATGGGCTGTTCCAAGTCGTCCAGAACGCGGGCCGCCGGGAACCCCTCATGCGCCAGCCACCGCGAGACATCCACCTCGCCCCGGACCGATGGCAGGTACTCCGGTGATCTGGCAATGCGGACGATCACCGGATGCGCTTCCAGACGGAACAGCGCGTTCTCCCCCAAGCGGATCAGAGTCGCCCCATCGCTGGCGAACCCGGCGGCTCGGCACGCCGCCGACATCAGCCGCTCAGCCCTGGCCGACGTGAACCCCTCTTCCGCTGCCCGACCCCTGTCAGACGGCATGCCGGTACCAACTCCCCTAGTACGCGAAACAGCAGCCGCGCGCTACTTAGGCAGTTAGCGGCGCGCAGCAGTCACACAGACGGTACCCATGGAAGAGGTCGCCGACGAGGCCGGGACGTGGCCACGAGCCAGCTGACCCACCGGTGCCGAGGGGCCCAGCATCAGCCAGGCCCCTTCGCTTCGTGCTTGGCTGCCAGGGGCAGTGAGTCAACGGCACGTAGCTGAAGGTTGCCTGCTGTCCGCCCGCAGCAGTCAGCTCCCCTCGCCAGAGCTCAGCACCCACTCAGCACAAGGACCATGATCACTGGCAAACAACGACAACGAACGGCAAGATCACAAAGGCATCGAGTGGCGCCCACCTGCTTGTTTGCCAAGCTCAGAAATGATCTGCTAAGCGGCCAGCGAAATGTACTCCACGTTCATGACGTGCAGGTTCTTCACGTCCAGGGCGTATCCCAAGCCGCCTGCGACGAAGAGTCCGCCGCGGGCTATGGAGAGGATGATGTCCGGCTCGTAGCCGTCGTCGGCGACGCTCTGCGCCAGCTCGCGCACGGCCTGCCCGAAGAGCGGATAGGTCAGATTCTCGCGCTCGCCACTCACTGTCGTCTCCAGCGTCTCAGACCTGCGTGCGATGGAAATTCATGAAGGAGCGGGAGGGCGTCGGTCCGCGCTGGCCCTGATAGCGGGAGCCGTAGCGAGCGGAGCCGTACGGGTGCTCGGCGGGCGAGCTCAGCCGGAACAGGCACAGCTGGCCGATCTTCATCCCCGGCCAGAGCTTGATCGGCAGCGTGGCGACGTTCGACAGCTCGAGCGTGACGTGCCCGGAGAACCCGGGGTCGATGAAACCGGCGGTCGAGTGTGTCAGCAGGCCGAGCCTGCCCAGGGAGCTCTTCCCCTCCAGCCGCGAGGCAAGGTCGTCGGGGAGGCTGACGACCTCGTACGTCGAGGCGAGCACGAACTCGCCGGGGTGAAGAATGAACGCCTCGTCGCCGTCCGGTTCCACGAGCCGCGTGAGATCGCTCTGCTCGACCGCGGGATCGATGTGGGGGTACCGGTGGTTCTCGAACACCCGGAAGTAGCGGTCCAGCCGCACGTCGATGCTCGACGGCTGCACCATGGTGGGGTCGTACGGATCGATCCGCACCCGACCGGCGTCGATCTCGGTCCGGATGTCCTTGTCAGAGAGAAGCACGGAGCGAAGGGTACGCGGCCCGCGCGGGCCCGGCCCAATCGGGCCGGGCCCGCGCGCCGCAGGCTGCTTTCCGCCGGGGCTGACGTTGCTAACGCTTCTGCGCCGCGATCTGCGTCGGTGCCGGCCCCGGGACCGGGACCGGCACCGGAACGGCGTGCCGCAACCGGGCGCACCGGGGACAGCGCAGGAGCCGTCCGGGTCCGAGGCGGTCGGTGCCGAGGTTCTGCAGCGGGAACGTCGCGGTGCTGAACAGGTGCCCTTCGGCACAACGAACGACAGTGTGCTCCATCGAGTCCCTTCCCCAAGAGCGTGCACGAACAAATGCCACATTAGGGGATGACTCGGTCCCCACTCCACGCGCCGCTCCGCACCACCACCGTACGCCCCAACTCCCCGCCCCCACACCCGCATCCCCTTCGCCGGGCACCGCCCGACCACCGACCCGAGGACGTGCGCGGGCATTGACCCGAGCACCGGCCCGAACGCCACTCCGAGCAGCACCCCAGCACCACGCCGAGCAGCACGAAGGCCCCACGGCGAATAACACCGGGGGCCAACGATGGGGTACAGTGTGCGACGGTGAGAGCCCCGCAATGGGCCCTCCGCGCGGGTGTAGTTTAATGGTAGAACATGAGCTTCCCAAGCTCAGAGCGCGAGTTCGATTCTCGTCACCCGCTCCAAGGAAAAAGGCCCAGGCCAGGGACATGATCCCCGACCTGGGCCATTGTGTTGTCTAGACCGATTCAGGCGTCGCGCACCACCTGCGCACCACCTGCCCCCTCTTCGGGCCGGTCAGAGGGCTTCTTCCGGGCGGCTCGGACCATCTTGTCCAGCCCGCGCGCGACCTCCTTCTGACGCTCACGGTCCGAGTGTTGGTAGATGAGCGCCGCCTTCTCGGAGGACAGGCCAGCACGCACCATCGTGTCCTTGAGCGTGGCGCCGGACCTCGTGGACAGGGTGTGTCCGGTGTGACGAAGGTCGTAGAACCGGAAACCGTCCGGCATGCCGACCTTGGCCCGAGCCTTCCGCCACTTCCGCCCGAAGGATGACCGGCGAAAGGGGGCGCCTTTCTCCCCCACGAATAAGAGACCATCCGGCCCTTTCCCCTTTTCCGCGTACCAGTCGAGATGGCGCCGCAGATCCTTGTGCAGGAAGGCAGGCAGAACTACGTACCGCTTGCCTGCCTCGGACTTCGTGTCTCCCACGACCCGCTCACCGGTGTTGAGCTCTGGCGCAGCCCGCCGGACCTGCACTGTCATGGCGTCCAGGTCCACATCCTTCCGGCGGAGCTCTGCCTGCTCCTCCGGCCGCATCGGTCCGTACGCGCCGAGGTAGACCATCAGCCGCCAGCGCGGACCGACCGCGTCCGCAAGCGCGTCGACCTGCCCAACTGTGGCAATTTCCCGTTCAGCTGAGGATTCCTTGCCTGCACCTCTGATCCGGCACGGGTTCCTGCGGATCAGTTCATCGTCGGTCGCTGTCTCCATGATGGCTTTCAGCAGCCGGTACGACTTGGCCACGGTCGTGGCGGCACCCGTGGCCGCGAGCCGTGCGGCTCGCCACTCACGGACCTTGGGCGGGGTGATCTGATCCAGGTCGTACCGCTCGAAGGTGGGCAAGATGTGCAACCGAAGTAGGCGCCGGTACAGCTCATCCGTAGTCGGAGCGACGCCACGTTCGGGAACCCACTTCAGGGCGTACTCCTTGAAGTTGACCGCACCCCCATCCGGATCACGCCAGTCTCGACGGCTAATGTCCGCTTCAACCTGCGACAGCCAAACCTCTGCCTCGGCCCTGGTGTCGAAAGCTCCGGGCGCCCTCCGCCGTTGTCCGGCAGGGTCGATGTAGGAAGCAGTCCAGCGCACGGCGCGGGCGCGCGCCGCCTTGCGGCGCGGCCTGCCTCCTGTCTTCGCCCCGGCTGGCCGCGCCCGGCGGCGCGCTGGTGGCTGCGGGCATGAAGTGGGAAACACCCTCTGTGGCTGGGGCGGTCGGCTCCACGGCTTTAGGCAGCCACTTTGGCGCGAGCCTCGAAGATCACGGCCCCAACGTCGTGCTTTACCGGGCAGGTCCACAGACTGCCCGACGCGCCGGAAGCTTACGGGGCCATAATCACTCGCGCCAAAGCAGCTCCAGCCCAAAGCCGCTCCGCCGACCTAAACTGCCCACGTGATGAGCCGATTCCCCCTGCTTCCGAATCCCTTCATCGTCCGGAGCGGCTTTCCGCACCAGCCTTGACAAAGGACTCCAACCCGCTACGCGGGTGCAAATAGACGTACCGATTTGCGGCAAGAACCTGCACAGCATTCAGCTCGTCCACCAGGGCCTTGGGAACCTGAAGACTCCGATTCTGCGGACCAAGGGCTAGCAGGTGGTGCGGGTCAAGTGGCAACACAACCGTGTGCGCATCCCCGAAGGCCATACCATACTCAGTGCCCTTCTCATCCCTCCGCAGAGTAATCGCGGGAGTGTCACTAATGAGGAATTGACCCTCCTGAGGCGTGATGATCTCTAGCTGCCAACTGTCCGCCTTGGCCCGGATCTTCTGGAACATTTCTTCGATGCTAACCCGAAACAGCTTTCCGCTGGCGTGCTCCTGAGCGGGGACAGAGCTCTCGATCATCCGATCAGCGAACACTCCCAATACCTGCGACCCTGCCAGGTGAAGCCCGGTCTCACGCAGAGCCTCTGTGCGTAGCTGTTCCGCGTAGTTCCGCAGTAGCCCGCTCCGCACGTCGTCACGAGCCTTCACGAAAGAATTGCGGTAAACGTAACGGTAACGGTGAGAGCGAACGAGGTGCAGTGTGGCGAGGTCCCGCAGAATACCAGCGTGCTGGGGATCCTCGAAAGGAGTTCCTGCATCAACGGCAGCGAACGCTTCCGGTACCCGCTGCTCGATCTGCCGCCACAGGTCCTCAGCGGAGGCCGAATCGAACGACACGAAGTCTTCAACCCAGCCGCACGCACGGGGACTCTTCAGCTTGTGGTGGCGCTCCGGGTAGTCAAGATCAAACGGAACGAGCTGCCAACCACTGCTCCTAGCTCCGGGCATTGCGAACCGTTTGAGTAGCACCTGAGAAACGAGGTGCTGCCGCGACACCCGCTGAACCTCACTCATGGACTAATAGTGCCAACGATCATCAAGCTGGGCACAGTATCTACTGGCTTCAAGAAAGTGATCAAGGGTGTGATTCCGGATCGAACACGTCCGTCCCGATCGCAGATCGCGAAGAGAGGAACAGCTCGCGTGCACGTCACGGCCGCCGACGATCAGTTGTGGCTGTGCAGGAGCCATCACCCGTCCGCGAGACGGCCGGCCCGTGGCCGCGCGGCTGGAACACGCCACCACGGGAGCCCCTGGCTCCAGCACTCCCGCCCGTGCACTTGCATCGCGACAGGCGCTCTTGTGCCTGCCTGCATCCGCATCTACGGTCGATCTGCTCAAGCAGTGCTGTGCCGTTGGGGGGAAACGTGCATCTTGACTTCAGTGCCTTAGTGCGCGAGCTGGGGACGCCTTCCAAGCTTATTGTCAGCTCGAAGCCGGAACTGGCAGAAGAGGTCGAAAAGGAAGCCCGGGAGCGCGTTGCTCCGAAACGCGGTGCTTCCTACCTCTACCGGAAGCCGGTGTATGCAATTCCGTCCAACTTATTTGCCGGGATCGAATCCAGCCCGGCAGAGGTGCTGCGCGAATTAGGGTTGGCCACCACATTCGTTACGGCTTCGCCTTTCGCCGACATAGCACGCCACTGGGCGCATGTACGATACTGCGCCACTCTCAGGAGCAATAGAAAACAGGTCTTGGCCCTGACTCAGGCGGGCTCCGATATAGTGCACCACCACAAAGTGGCACAGTCGGAACAGCTCGGCATTGGCTTAGCCCTGGTGGTAGCCAAGCGAATCCTTGAACGGAAATACCCCGGGTGGCTGTTTTCGAGCGTTGATGTGGATGTGGCACTCGCAACCGGCTTCGTTGAAGGAGTAGGCCTAGTCCGGCAGAAGAACAGGGCAACAATGCGCCCAGATTATTTCTTGGTCGGCCGCCGTGCCGAAGGCGGAAACTCAGGGTGCAAGGTGTACGTATTGGAGTGCAAGGGCACTCACGGGAGTGCGTACCATTCGAAGCGGCAGTTGGCCACAGCTTCTCTTCAAGTAGGTTCAATTGAGGTAGGGGCTCGAACCTTGCCGAGCCTCATGGTTGCCTCTCGTCTGTCCACGACAGGCGTCTCCATCGACGTACTCGACCCGCCTGGAGATGACGACCTATGGGACGGGGAATCTGAAGAGTTCGATGCATTGCTATCCGAGGATCCTGGTCCCCGGCAGTGGAGGTCGGGCAAGCCCACCTTCGAACAGTTCTATGCACGGCAGCGCGAGTTTCTTGGAGCCGGAGAATTTCAGCCCAGTGAAGCAGAATTAGAGGCCGCGCACACCGAGTACGAGGCAAGCGTGGGTGAACTTCCTGTCATCTTCCAGGTACCTGAGGATGGCAAGAAATGGCTATTCCGCATCCTGGCAAGAAATGCGGCTCACTCTGTTCTACGGTTCGCGGGCGACAACACTTCTGCATCGCAATTCGCCTCACCAAGAACCGCAGACCTTCAGCGCTTGCCCTTAGACGACCCAGCCCCGGATTGGCAGACGTTTACAGTTAGTTCCGAGTCCAACATTGATTCACACCGGTTCGTTGGCGTCAAGTATTCCATGCCGCTCCCCAACGGCGCATCTCTCGAAATCTTCAAAGGGGTCGAAAAGGGGATGTACGAAAGTCTTCGCGAAGGGAGAGTCAGCGCCTACGTGCGGAGAGCTCACCAACTTCGCGGTTCGTGGGCGTCAGTTGCCACCGGAGCAGGTACGAACGGCCCCCGGCACCAGGCCGTCTCGGTCGGAAGCGACGGAACCGGTCTGCGGATCCGTGTGGTGTAACGGGCTGAGCGTCCCAGAATCGGCGGGCAGCGGCTGACATCAACGGCGGCGCACGCTAGGGCGTCCGGCGTTCACGGTCCACCTGGCGGCTGTGCGAGCGCATCCCGGATGAGTGTCAAACTGCGTGACAACGCCGACGCACACCGGCGGACCACCGCGCACTCCTTCGCACCGTCAAAGCAGATGAGCGGCACCCGGCCCAAGGTCGAGCGCCCGCCCGAGTTGCTTCGGGACGAAGAGGTCCTGGGTTCACATCCCGCCACGACAGGTGGTTCATACCAACCGCGACGAAGGTGCCGGCGGTCGCTCGACTGCGGGTCGTACCGTGGCATAGCGAGTGCTGAGCGTGTTCAAGGGGCGGTAAGAATTCCGGAAATCTCCTTCTGGTACCGCTTCAATCGCTCGTACGTTGCAATTACATCGCTTTGGAAATCTCGCGGCCAACCCGTTCTGGAATGCCATCGGTAAGGCACCCCATCTTCCTTCCAGCGAAGATGGCTGACATGCCAAGAGTTATGGTGATCCAAAAATTGCAAATAGGATGCAGGCATTCGCGATGCGTCAATTAGGTGAGCCTTTGTGGACAAGAGAGTCTGGATGGCACGGTTCCGGGGCATGAAGTCGTTATCGACCCAAAATAGCCATGGTTGCAGGTTGTCAGGTTCGATCTGTTCGTTCACGAAGACGGCATGACCGCCGACCGTCTGTGTGAAGTCGCTAAAGGAGGATTCGCCCTCATGCATCAGAAAAAGCAGCGGTCCATACAATTCTTCCAATTGACGCTCAACATGAGTCAATGCCGCTTGATGCCTTGCTCTCTTTCGCTCTGCCCGTCCAGATAAAGCGTGATTCACTAGCCAACCGACCGCCGAGACGGATCCCGCAATGACCGCCACCGTGATTGTGCTATCCAAATTTGACACCTCATATGAATTAATCTGCTCGCTTACCCGGCAAGCAGCTCCACCGTTACTGAGAGGAAGATGTCCAACTACCGATGGGTAGACACACTGGCCTTCAGGGCGACCGTTCATGCAGGTGGCGGTGGAACACTCGGGTTGACATCCATCACTGACATCAACAACCGCGCAACGGCAGCCCCAGACGGCCTTCAACAACCGTCCCTCCGCAGCATCGGTCTGTCTGTCCGCCCCCTCGACCGAACTCCTAAAGCAGTGGTCAGCTCGCTGTTCTGTACAGCAGCGAAGTACAGCAACCACGGCGACCCCGGCCGACTGGCATTAATCGCAGGACCACTGACGACCAGCCGAGCAGACCTCACCGGCCGCCCCGCCGGTAGTTCGCATCGAGGGGATCGGCCGTGCCACAACCGCGCCAGATCGGGCGGGAAGTCACGGGGATCTGCGGATGCCGGCAGCGCACACCGCCTGGATCCGTCGAAATCTGGATGCCGCAGCTCAGGCCCCAACTCGCCCCGCCTCACTCCTTGAAGCGGCGCTTCCCCGCTCCGTTCATGGCAAGACGGTGAAGCCGGTGGGCTGGAAGGCGGAGTCACGCCGGACGCGGCCCCGCGGGCGCGGGCATGGAAGCGGACCGCTCTGCCGACGACCAGCACTGACCTGCCCCGGAACTCCAGCCCCCTACACCAAGTGCTCCCGAGCAAAGGTGATAGCGCCGCAGGCGAGTGTCAGCTACCGGAATCTTGAACATTCATACTCTCGATGCCAGCGCCCCAGGTAAAGTGCATCACCTCACACTGCTTAGTGGCGTCCGTGCTCTCCGCCCCTGAGGCCGAAGACACCACCACGAAGTAGCAGACGAACCTCAGACTCTTGGGGGAGTGCATGGGACGTGCCAAGCAGGACTGGATGGAAGCCCATGACCGAGGTTGGTACTCAAGTGGAGACAAGAGGGTGTGCGAGCAGTGCGTTGATGAGCCCTTCCTTGCGAGCAAGGTAAAAGAGGCATCCTCGCCTGAGAAGACATGTAGCTTCTGTGATGAAAGCCCCGCTGCCGAACTAGACATCCTTATTGAAGCATTCATGCGTGGAGTCACACTCCGATACGAAGATGCAGATAACGAACACCGCTACGACTCAGAAACAGGCGAGTACCTAGGCAATACCTTCGACACATCGGACCTAGTCACCTGGGAATACGGGCATATCTTCGTTGGCCCAGAACTCCTAGAGGCCGTGTGCGACTCCATCATTGAGAGAACATGGACCGACAATGATTACTGGTATTACTCGCCAAGTGAAGCACTCGGCGCTGGCTGGGAGCGGTTCCGCGAAGCCGTAATGTACGAATCTCGATACGTATTCTGGCTACGCAAGGACTGGCAAGACCAGGGTTACGACGCGGACGGTGTTCATCCAGCCAAGGTTATGCAAGCCCTGAGCGAGTACGCAGATAAGCACAGCCTGTACCACACCCATGAGGTAGGCGAAACTTTCTGGCGAGCCCGTACACATACGGACGCTGAAGTTTCTTGGGGAGCGAAGGATCTGGGGACAGCCGGGCGAGAACACGCGAAGCAAGCGAACCGCATGAGTCCTGCTGGCATCCCTATGTTCTACGGTGCCGCAGACAAAGACACTGCGGTGAGGGAGAGCCTCGTGCGAACCTCCGACACCCACGTCAGCGTTGCCGCCTTCCAGGGAACACAGCGTTTCACTGTAGTCGACCTGACTGGCAGCAAGCTCCCCCCGATTCCCTCGGAATTCGATGTCGATCGGTTTACAGAGCGACATCGAATCTTGTTCCTCAAAAACTTTGTGAAGGATCTGACTAAACCGATCCGGGAGAGCTACGAACAGATCGACTACGTGCCCACACAAATCTTGGTGGAGTACCTCCTGAAAGTGCACGAACGGGAGGAAGGCAGCGTGGACGGGCTGATGTACACCTCTGCCGTGACAGGCAAGACCTGCGTCGTGCTCGACGTACCCAACAAGCGATGCATCGACCGGGATGACCAGATCGAGCGCTTCGCAGATGACAAGCTCCATTTGAAGATGGACGCTGCGTCGATGACCACGTTCAAGATTAAGCGAGAGTACGAGCCGTTGCCACCTGCCAACGACAACCCGTTCGAGTAGGTGGATGATTTTCGGGGGGAAATATGAGTTCGTCCACAAGCGCTCTAGTCATTGCCATCTTGGGTATCACGGGCACGCTCGCTTCGGCACTCCTCACCCAACGCAGTGCCAACAACACCAAAATACGAGAACTTGAACGGGCCGACCAGCAGTGCCGAGAAGAGCGGGCGTACCAAGCCGAGCAAGCAGCTATCGAGAGCCGACGTGCCTGCTACGTCGCGCTCAACATCGCCGCCCGTTTATATCAGACGGCGCTGACTAACTATCTTGTCGCCATTCGTGCTGGTGCCATAACTGATGAGATACGTACCGATGTCGACGTAATGCGGCGAGATCACAGGGCGCGTCACGCTGAAGCTCAAATGATGCTACCTGGCACCGTGCTGGAAACGGCCGGTGCTGTCAACGGAAATCTCGGACAGTTCTACGGAATACTAAAAGAGGTTGACCTTGGCGCTGCCACCTCAAACGAAATATTGGAGGAGGCTGAAGCTCGACGCGTAAAATCTTGGGATCTCTTAGGTGAGATGCGCGCCAGCATGCGACGCGATCTTGGGATAGATCCGTAGAAGGCGTCAGCGCCTGGATCGAAGCGTGAAGGGAAATAATATTGACCTGGCACGACATTGGCACTGCGGACGCCATCAAGCTCGGGGCCTCGGCCGCCGGCGTATGGGGGGTTCCTCGTCACCACCGCTACGGCATTGGTCAGGTCCCTGATCCTCACAGCCCACCCCTGGTCTCGTCTGGTGCCGAGAGCCTATGCAACGGCACTGACACTGGTACCGCGCTGGACAAGGCCTTGCCTGTCCACCGCGATACCTCCAGGCCATGGACCATTTGTGTACGGGGCACATGCAACAGGGCAGTTGCAGCTCCCTGATCAGGAAGAACGCCGCGATGCACAACGGCCTCCGGAGCCGTGTGCGCAGGTTCGAATCCCGCCTTCCGTCCCGCTGGATGACTCCAGTGGGAGCCTGCCTTGTGGAAGACCGCGAAACAGGATGAACGAGCCCGTGCAGAGTTGGGGCTCAGCCACCGGACCCCGCATCCCACCGAATGGGAGCGGGGCCCGGTATGAAACTGGCGGCGAATCAGGGAAGTCGCCGCCCCATTTTCGCCGATTGCCGGTTGTACCCCTTGGTGTCCCACCACTCTTCAATATGGGCACGGACCATGTGTACGAGTAGCTTGAGTCGTTCCGGATCGGGAGCGGCGGAAGCGAGCACATCCACGCAGGACTTGTCATCCCACAGCAGAGTGAATTCCCAGCGCTCGTCCATGTGTCCCTTCCGGCCCACAGTGAGACGGTACGTCAACGTGACGTTTCGGTTGGGATGATGTTCGGCCGACAGGTCAGAGACGTCGAATCGAACCTGACCGTCACCAGTGGTGTATGAGCGAGCCAGAGCCTGCTCAGCCGGAGTCCGCGCCACCATGTACACCCATCTCCCTTTCGCCTCATCTTGGGGGAACGATCATTACATGATCGCTAGCACCTGCCGGCAAGCGTGTTGACCCGGTACGCAGTAAGGACGTCGTTGGGTCCGGCCGGGGTGCCGAGGATGGTGCGGAACACCTCGCGCCTCGGGCACGAGGTGGCCCAGGTGGAGTAGCCACCACGACCGTTGCGAACGCCACTTCCGATTGCGTGGGTTATGTTCCTGTCCATGGTTCTGTTCCAGTTGTGGCGCCTGTGAATGTGCTTCCAACCCCACCTCTTCGTACCGCAGCGCAGCACAAACCGGGCGGGCCCCCGGTAATACTCCCGGACGATGTAGTTGGACGAATGACGCCGGCACGTTTCGCCAATGCTTCGGGCGGAGACTCCCGCGGGGCTGCTGACGGAGACTCCCGCGGATGTGGTCTCAGCGTAAGCTGAAGCAGATGACGGGACTGCCAGCGCCGTCGCGAGGACGGCGGTGGCCAGAGTTGCTTTTATGGTGCAAGTTACGTTGAAACGCAAGAGATCTTCCCCCTTGGTTCAGAGCCCCATGGTCGTTGAAGGCTCGCCTATTTGGCCCTCTTCTCAGGCCATGTGAGCATCCGACCAAGAGGTCCTATGCGCGGTCAAAGGGTTAACGCGCGAGTCGTTCTGACTTTTCATCAACGTCAAGGTTGGCTGACTTTGGTCCTTCCGTTATTGCCGCGGGGTTACTAAGACCGCTGGAAGGCTGGCCTCGGCTGCCGGGGAGGCGCCGGCAGGGGAGCCGTGCGTGCGACTCCGCGCATGCAGCAGGGCCCGTTTCATCCGAAGCACCCACGGTCGCCCTTGGTGCAGAGGATCGGGTGGAAGGAGCAGCCCTCGTAGACGTCCCTCACGCGGATGCCCGCCGGATTGCGGGGTCTATGGCCTCATTCATGTGGCCCAACCTGCCATGACGGACCCCGCAAGCGCTGCTGATTCCCGCGGTCACCCTCTGGACGTGCCAGATCCGTGCCAGATCGGTCGGTAAACCACGGTCAACGACGGGTCCGACATCCGGCCGAACATCCTGGCGTGAGAACCAACACCGCAGCTCAGGCCGCACGAACGACTCCTCGCCCCTCGTGATTCCCAAGCTCAGAGCGCGAGTTCGATTCTCGTCACCCGCTCCACGACAAAGGCCCAGGTCAGCGACCCGGGCCTTGTGTGTTTTCTAGACATACATCTAGAGCGTCCATAGGCGACCGCCGCACCACAAGCGCACCAGATCGAGTCGTAAATCAGCACAACGGAAGGGGCGGCGCCGGAATCCTCGGGTGCCGCCCCTTGCCGGCTGTCTGTCTACGTGCTCATGAGCCCGACATGGCGTCCCCGAACATGGGGTCGTCCCCCGAGTTCCCGATGCCCACGGACAACGCACCGAAGCTCACCGCGCCGGTGGTCGAAACGCCTCCGGTGGAGCCGCGCAGGACCCATACGGCGCCGTCGTCGCTGTTCTCGCCGCCCGCGCCCACCGACAGATCGGCGCGGCCGTCCTTGTTGTGGTCGGCGAGGTGGATGGCGTCGCCGAACAGGTCCGACGACTCGTTGGCGCCCGGGACACCCGAGGTGCCCTGGTTGAAGGACTGGGCGCGGGTCCCCGTCAGGCCGGAAGCGCCACCGCGCAGCACCCAGACGTTCCCTGCGTGGGTCGCGGAGCCGATGGTCTCGAAGTTCGCGCCGACGGCGAGGTCCGGGTAGCCGTCGCCGTTGACGTCGCCCGCGGCGAGTGTGCCACCGAACGAGTCGTCGGACTCGTCCGCTCCCGGCACACCCGTGGTGTCCTGGCTGAAGACGGCGCAGCGAGTGGTGTCGACGCCCGCCGTACCGCCGTAGAACACGGTGGCGTAGCCGCCCTTCGCCGTCTGGTCCGTGACGGAGACGAAGTCGGAGCCGACGACCAGGTCGTCGTGCCCGTCGCGGTCGAAGTCGGCCACGGTGAGCGCGCCCGCGTACCCCGTGCCCACCTCGGTCTGCAGCGTGGGCCCGGTCGAGGCGCCCCGGTAGACGAAGTTGCCCGCGGAGGACCCCACCACCACGTCATCCGCCCCGTCGTTGTCGAAGTCCCCGGCGGCCAGCTGGACGGCGCCCTTGGGGTACGCGCCGGACTCGATCTGCGCGTCGAAGCGCAGCTTCCCGGCCGCGCCGCCGGACTTGGTGAAGCCGTCCTTGAAGATCCACACGTCCTTGCCAGTGGAACCGACCGCCAGATCGGCCTTCCCGTCACCGGTGAAGTCGCCGACCGCGAGGGACTGGCCAAACCGGTCGTGGCCCGACGCGTTCGGGTCGCTGATCGTCGTGCCGCCTGACAGGCCGGACGAGCCGCCCCACAGGATCGTGACCGAACCGCCGTCGACATCGTCGCTGACGTCCTCCAGCGGTGTGCCCACGACGAGATCGCCGTAGCCGTCGTTGTTGAGGTCGCCGTGCGCGAGTTCGGTGCCGAAGCGGTCGGAGGTCTCCGAGGCGCCCGGCACGCCGGAGGAACTCTGCGATGTGGTCTTACGGCGCGCGGCACTGATACCGCTCGACGAGCCGTAGTTGACGACCACGGCGCCCGCCTTCGCCTTCCCGCCCGCGACAGCACCCGGGGCGCCGGTCGCCAGATCGCGGTAGCCGTCACCGTTGAAGTCGTCGGCGAGGCCCGACGCGGCGGCACTCGCGCCGCCGGGCAGGGTGATGAGCAGGCCACCGGCCAGGACGGCCGCGACGACGGTGGCGCCCAAGACGACGGGACGCCGGGAGCGCTTGTGATGGGGCCGGGCCATGGGTTCCTCTCCAGGACATACGTGCGGACTCAGAGACGACCTCTGGTGAGCCTGAAGGGTTGTACGGGAAAGGGGAGGCAGCAGTACAGCAGCGAAGTACAGGAACCGCGTGAACCGCAGGTGACCTTCCCTAACCTCTGACAACCCTCTGATCGCTGCTGGGCCGTCTGTGGGGCGTGCGAGGCTGGTCAACAGTGCCCAACAACGACCAATGACAGCCACTCGGCTGCCCGACAGTGGCGGGTCTGAGCTGTGGAAACGCAGGTCGCAGAGAACACTGGTCAGACCCAGGGCAAGAAGTAACCCTAGGTTGGATCCTTTTACTGAGCCGACAAGTTGTGCCACTCGTGACCGCATCCGCTGGCGCAGTGCAGTGCCCGCCTGCGGGTGTCCGCGATGCTGAAGAGGGCGACGAGCAGGCGAAATGACTTGGTGAGTTCATAGGCCGGGAGGTCTTCCATCCCGAAGCGCCACTTGGTGAGCATCACCGCAGGGGCGTGGATGGGGCGGATTCCAGAGCGCGCGATGCTCTCCGGAACGTCGTCATCGCGAGCACGGGCCTGCCCGCAGAACAGCACCAGCGCGTGCAAGGCCTTGCGCTGGTCATCCTCCGGCAGGCTCTCGAACCACTCGACACCCTCAGCCGTGGATCTGAGCCCTTGTGCGAGTTCGGGGATCACCTCGTGTGCGTACAACACAGCCTCCCACCCCCACGCGACCAGGCCGACGGTACGCCCACGACTGCCTGCGAGCAGCACCGTTTTGCTTGTTCCACCTGCACGTCCGTGCCCGATCCGTGCCCGACAGGTCGGTAAGCCATGGTCAACAGCGGCTGCCAGGAGGTGCTGTGCGGTTCGCCCGGGTGCCCGTCGACGCTGGTCAGAGCCCCAACGGCCGGTAGAAGCACGGTGATTCCCAAGCTCAGAGCGCGAGTTCGATTCTCGTCACCCGCTCCACACAAAAGCCCCAGGCCAGCGGCCCGGGGTAAAGCGGGTGTCGCAGGTTCGAATCCCGCCGGGGACACCAGGTCTGACCAGCGCGTTCGTCCCTGTGGGGCGGGCGCGCTGTTCGTCGTGGCCATGGCATTGACCATGAATAGGTTCCGAAGTCATGGCGACCAAGACATCCAGGCGACGTCAGCGCGGCGACATCCGCCCCCACGGGGCGGCTTCCAGATCCGCGTCTACGCGGGGCGGCAATGATCGAGCCACGGCCAACGGCAAGGCGCCCGCCGCGCGCCCCTGGATGACGCTCCAGGGACGCGCGGCGGGCCGACGGATGGCTCGGGGCGATCAGCTCTTCTGCGAACCCGGCCTCGTCTCCTGTGCGGCGGCAGGTTCCTCGCCCGCCTTGTCGACCACAGCGTGCTCGATTTCGGCCCTGCTGGACATCAGGGTGCCGTGCTTGCCGTACTGGCTGTCCTTGATGAGGTAGCTGCGCGAGCCGAGGAACGTGAGGTCGTCCTTGTCGAAGACCCATTCGGTGCGGGTGCCGAAGGTGGTGTCGTCGCGGGCGATGCCGACGCCGCGACGGCCGATGGCGTCATGCGCGTCGGGGGCTTCGTCGACCCCGGGGATCTTCGCCGCAGCCTGATAGAGGGCGGCGGCCGTACGGGGCGGCATCACGCCCCCGATGAGGTCGCCGACCCGCTCGAACACCGCCTGGTCGCGTTCCTGACCGTCCACCTTGGGCGTCTTGGCGTACAGGTACGTCAGCATCTCGTCGGAGTCGGTGGGCAAGGAGGCGAGCCAGCGGTAGGTGGGCCTGCTGATGCCTGCCGGTGTGCCGTTGGTGTCGCCGAGTTCGGCGTTGATGGGCAGGGTTTCACCGTCGACCCGGGTGAGGCCGGGCTTGTGCAGCGGGCCCTGCTGCTGCGAGGCCCAGGTCTCGTGCTCCTTGAGCGGCCCGACCACGGCCTTGCCGCTGGTCAGATCCGCCTCTCGGATCTTGGCCCGGGTGTAGGTGAACTGGTCGTCCCTGACCGACGGGGTGTCCCCCTTGAGCGCGACATCGGAGATCTGGTCGAGCAGTGCCGCGGCGGGCCGCATGTCGTTGGCACCGTGTGGCTGCGACCCAGCGGTGGAAGGCCGCCCGTCGTCTCCGGTGAAGGCGACGCCCACGGCGAGTATGCCGCCCAGGCCCAGCGCCGTCACCGGCAGCAGGAGCGCGGGCCGTAGCAACCGCCGGGCCGGGCGGGCGCTTTGGGTGGCCTGGTCACGGTCGATGTGTTGCATCAGCAGTTCCTTGTGATAGAGGTGCTGCTCGTGCGGAAGGTCCCACTCGGCCGGGGCCGGCAGCAGCCCGGCGAGGTCATCGACGTCGGAGTGCCGGGGGTGGGACGGGGGGATGTCATTGCGGTTCATACGGTTTCCTCCCGCACGGGCAGGGCCGCGAGCGCGGCTTCACCAGTCATCTCTCCGCGAGACCTGGGCGGTTCCTGATTTTCGTTCCCTTTGTTGAGTTCATTCTTCTTGTGCTGTTCGTTCTGTTCGTCGACGAGCCGGGCGAGTTTCGCGCGGGCACGCGAGAGGCGCGAGCGCACGGTGCCCACGGGAACGCCCAGGGCGTTGGCGGTCTGCTGGTAGTCCAGGCCCGCCCACACGCACAGCGACAGGACCTCCCGCTCCTGGCGCCGCAACCGGACAAGAGCACCCTGGACGGCCTGCAGGCGCCGTGCGTCGTCAATGCGTCCGGCCACCTCGGGGGCGAAGTCGGCGACGACGGCCGGTTGCCGCTGGCGGGCCAGGAAGGCGAGCCGGCGGCGCAGTCCGCGCCGGGCGTTCTCTGCCTTGTTGGTGGCGATCCCCAAGAGCCAGGGAACGAGAGAACCGCCGTCGACCTCCAGCCGTTCCCGGACCTTCCAGGCGGTCAGGAACGTCTCCGACATGATCTCTTCCGCTGTCGACCAGTCGCCGGTGAGCCGCAGCGCATGGTTGTAGACGGTGCGGGCGCACCGCTCGTACAACTCGGTGAATGCGTCGCGCTCCCCTGCCCGGACCCGTCGGCGCAGGTCGTTTTCTGAGTCCCTCACAGTCGATACCTCTCCGCCGGCTCAGAGAGGTTCCTGTGACGTGCGCCATGGTCGCCCCGGGGACGGCCGTTTCGAGCCGATGAAAGGTTCCTCTGAGTAACGACGAAACGGTCGTCATCATGATCACGGTGGTAGCTGTTTTGCTTTGTATTTGTCCTGTCTCGCTGAAGATTGAGCAGTCTCATCGAGCCTTGATGAGGGGGGTGACGTGGGTGAACGCTAAGGGTGGCGGCCGGTGATGGCCACAATCCGGTCGAGGAGCGGGCGTCGGTGGGGACCTCAACGGCCGGACCCCACAGGCCATCGACGGGGCGCGTTGTCGATCATCTGGTTGCCGGGGGCGTCGTAGTACGGCGCCCAGGTTCGGTACACGTCGCCGGTACTGATGGCGTCGGGCGTCGCGGTCACGCCCTCGGCTTCGGCGAGGCCAGGATCTTCGAGCAGGGCGCGGGTCTCGGCGATTCGGGCTCGACGTATGCCCGATCGGCAGTTCGTTCCCTGAAGCCCCGTAGCGGGGCTAGCTGTTCTGTCCGGGGAGGTTGTGGACGGTGAGGCAGGTCTCGGCTGCGGGATCTTGAACGGGTGAGGGCCTTCCGGGTTCGGTGTGGATTGCGACGTCTACACCGACCGAAAGGCCCTCGTGCCCCACCGTAATGCACCCCTGACCGAGACCGGACGGCTGCGTCTGGCCCGCTGCGTTGTCGAGGACGGCTGGCCCCTGCGACGGGCCGCCGAACGCTTCCAGGTCTCGCCGACCACAGCCCAGCGATGGGCTGACCGCTACCGGGCCTTCGGCC